>MIDA01000087.1:17396-31490 GCA_001830045.1 Tenericutes bacterium RIFOXYA12_FULL_35_10
GACGATAGTTTTTCAATCAGATAACCTCCTTTTGTGTATATTAGTTATATTATACACTTTTTTCAACCATCTTTAGCCTTATAAAGCCTTGGAAAAGTAAAAAAGGCATATCAGTTTGTAGGTTGATATGCCTTTAAATGCTTTATTTCATTTTTTTATGTTTATTCTTGTTGTTTTCCTAAAATTTGATCAATCTGCGCTTGAATAGATGGTAACGCTGCTTGAATGGTTGCTGTTGCAGAAACACCTGCGGTATTAATGATTTCAGCGTACACATTACCAATACCGACTGTTCCTGAATCTGGGGTACCCCAAACCACATTATATAAGAATGTTTTTTCGAAATAACCCATACGTGATGCACTGACATAAGCTTCTAACGATGTACGATCATCCATATGATCTCTCATGGTTTCAGTGTAACGTAAGTCTTGTTCTTCATCATCACCCCAAGGTACTGTGTTGACAAAATATTGGAACATCTTTTCAGCTTCAGTATCGGATAAATCACTTCTTAAAACCCATAAGTTACCCACGGTAATTGGTAGGCGATATTCAGTATCTAAATCAACGATATCTGGTCCATATGGGAATGGAACCATACCTAATGTGAATTTAACTGCATCACCAGGTTTTAAAATCGATGGGTCACCTGAAATCCAGTCAGAACCAAAATAGAATACAAGTTCGCCTGAAGTAAACTTAGCGCGTGTTGAAGTGTCTGTGTTGTCTTCTGCTGTCCAAGCATATCCTCTTTCCTTTAATTCTTGACCAAATTCAAGTGCGTTAATTGCTCTAGAATCATTTAATGCAAATGTATCAGTTAATGGATCAATCGTCTTACCACCATTTGAACCAATTAAGTATGAACCTAAATCATAATTGTTAATACCAAAGATTTCAACATTGGTTGGTGCATTTTCTTTAATGGCAGATGAAATATCAAGAAGAGCTTGCCAGTCCCACTCACCATTATTCCATAGTTCAGCTGGATTGACTTGACCGTATTCTTCAATTAAATCAAGATTCACGTATATACCCATGTTGACATTGATACGTTCTGTCCAAATACCGTACACTTCACCTTTCCAGGTGCCAAATTGTGTGTTAATGTCATAATAATAATCTGGTAAATAGTGTAGGTAATCTGTGATTGGGCGGATCGCGCCTGCATCTGCTAAACGACCTAAATTATGAGAGTTAATATTGTACCAGTCTGCTTTAAAATCACCAGCGATATATTGCTGAATAATTTCATTCGTATGGTTTAATGCGTTATCATATGCATACCAACCAAGGGTTGCGTTATGTTCTGTATTAGCGCGTGTAATACATGTTTTCTTCATTGTATTTAACTCAGAAGGTTTTGCAGTTAGCCAGAATGGATCAAGGAAGTTTCTCATCCATGTTCCTAGGATAACTTTATGTCCTTGTAAATCTAAATTGACTTGTCCTTCAGGGAAGTTTGGATCACAGTTTCCAAATTCAACGACTTTCTCATTAATACGGAAAACAATATCAAACGTTGTGGTTTTACCACTTGAACTTGTATAGGAGTAAGTCACTCTAAAAGTACCAATTAAATTCATGTTGACAAGGCTTGTATCAACCATCGCATCTGTTACAGTAATCACACCATCAACAGGATCTGTTATGGTCACTAAAGTCTTAAAGTCAGGTGCAGCATCACCTTCCATAAACTCTTTGGTAATGCCTGATTTTTCAGCAATCACTGGAGCGTCTGCTGCAGTGATGGTGATCGTGATATCTAAGGTAGCTAATTTACCATTTTGGCTTGTATAACTATAAGATACAACGTATGTACCTGGTGTTGTCATGTCAACGAGTGTTGCATCAACCATCAGATCTGTCACTGTGACGTTTCCTAGTTCAGGATCAGTAACTATAACAAATGTTTTAAAATCAGGTGTTGTTGCTCCTTGGGTGTATGATTTCGTGATGCCTGATTTTTCGGTAATCGTCGGATCGCCGGTGACAATCGTTTCTTCTACAGGATCTTTTTCACATGCTGCCAACGTGATGAATAATCCAAAAATAGCTAATAAGAGTAGAATCTTTTTCATTGGTTCCTCCATAATAATTGTTTTAGTTGTCTATATAAGTATTATACACTAGAATACGCTTTCATTTCAACAGTATTTCTTCTTTAATCTTTATTTCTTTGGTAAAGAATTTCAAGAATGAGTGAAATCTGTTCAAGAATTGCTTTTTCTTCTTCCGAATAAACGCGATACGTATAAATTTCAGGTAATGAATCTATCGTATTATAACCATCGCCTTTAGCAATCACTTGAAAATCATAGGTGCCAGGTTGTAAATTGAGTGTTGTTAAATTAAAACGATTTAAATAAATGGTATATATTTTATCACCTACGATGAAAAGATAGCTATCTGCAGATAAATTCTCATCCCAAGATAAAATGCCTGATGAAGAAACGCTTAAGTTTGAAGGTTGATTAAGTTCAACTGGACCATCATACTGGTATGTGTATGTGGTTGAGATGAGCGAATCTTTATAAAAGATACCATCACCTTTAGCAACCACACTGATGTTATACGTTCCCTTGCTATCAATAATCGTTTTTAAATCCAATCTGTTCGTGTTTGTTTGATATGTTTCATTGTTGATGATAACTTCATATGTCGAGGTATCTGGATTCTTATCAAATGTAAGAATTCCCTTATCCACGCTTAAATTTGTCGGTTGACTTAATCTGATGGAATAATCTGGAATCGGGTATGGATTTACATTATCAAAATTAACTCTGATTGCCAAAAATAATGAGTTTGTCACTAATCTAGGTGCGCCATC
Source organism: Tenericutes bacterium RIFOXYA12_FULL_35_10 (assembly GCA_001830045.1). Classification (GTDB taxonomy): domain Bacteria; phylum Bacillota_I; class Bacilli_A; order Acholeplasmatales; family Acholeplasmataceae; genus Peloplasma. The sequence goes on from MIDA01000087.1 coordinate 20,230, forward strand.
ACTGGGTTGGTTAACCACTTGAAATGTATCTTGATCATCTCTTAGTGCCATCGTCGTTGAACCGCCACCATCAAAATTATATGCAGTCACCGCACCATAAGATAACATGAGATCTGCCATTTCATAAAGTGTAGCACCTTGTGAATAACCTGTTTGTCTTCCGTCCATAGCTACAAAGAAAACACTGCCATCTGCTTTGACTCCAACTGCGGTTCTCGGATGTCTTGAAGTGGGATCAATACCGATGATATTCGAAACTTTCTCACCATTTGATACAAGCTTCCCATACGCACCAACAGCCCAGTTAACACCGGCAAAGTCACCGATCATCTTTCTTTGAACAATCATGGTATCCCCAAGTTCAACAATGTTTTGTAAATAGGTATTCCTAGAAACTAAAACAATCGTGCCATCACTCACTGTCATGGCGTTTGAAACTTTTAAATCCGTGACAACACCTCTACCAAAAAGTTTTGGTAATGCGCCTTTGGTTTCACTGACTTGAGCAATATACTTATAGACTCCTTCTGGTAATGTTGAATTATAAGTGTCAAAATAAGCAAAAATATCAATAGATGATGAGACATAAGGTGTGTTGACGTTTTCAAGTGGTAAGCGAATACGTTCTCTTCCGTTTGCATCTCTTACGATCACTTCATAACCTTCAAAAACAGGTTTACCAAAAACGACATCCCCGTTTTCTTTAAATCCAATGACTTCTCTGTTTGCATATCCGATACCTGAAGATATCACTTGCCCATCTTCAACGTATGCTTCTTGAGGTGTTCCATAACTTTCAAAAAAGTCAGCATTAACCCCACCGATAATCAGATAATCATCATAGAGTAATTGACTATTTTCTGCATGTTTAACGGTTGTTGCTGGTTTGTACCCGGTTGATGTATAATCATCACCTGTGATAACTCTAAAATCTGAAGTAGAAAAATCAGCACCTAAATAATGATAGGTCTGCAAGATATTAATACCTGAAACGTTCAGCTCTCTTTGAACACGTTCATGTGTTGCTCCCATAATCTCGTTTGTTTCTTTTGATAAGATGGTGATATTTAATATGGTTGCACCTATTAGGAAAACATATGTCCAACAGGTGATCAAAAACCCTAATACTATTTTTTTCATGTGATGTCCTCTATTTCATACTTAGATCATTTTTTATATATGGTGTTTGTCCAAAGACATTTAAATCATCTATAAAATAAATCCAACAGCCTGCATTAATTGATCGATTTTCTTTCACATAAGCCATCACCGCTTTTTGAAGCGATGTCTTATGTGAAAATGTTTGATAGTCTGGGTGATCACTTCCAAAAACAAATGTATTTATGCTTTCTATACCTGGAGTTGCTGGTAATCTATACCCTTGATTGGCAACAGATAACAAGCGTGATTCCGGATTTTCAATCAGTTGACTTAACTGCGGAGAATATAACCATGAGACACACCAAAATGCCTTATAGTCATATTCACTAAAATGTGTTTTAAAAAAATCGATTGCTTGACATAAAGAAGAGTTAAATGCTTCAATCTGATAATCACTTTTGGATGGTATATGAAAATCAATAACCATATCGCCTGGTTTTAAAATGCACGTGTAAACAGATAGATCAAGTTCAATCAATTGGTTTGTAATAACTCCCGTGGGATGAGCAAGATACCCCTTCACAAATTGAATAGATTCACTAAAGGTTGTTTTAAACCAAGAATCATCAATACCATTTACTCCATTGAATTGACCATCTTTTCTGACATGAATACCAGATTTTGCAACTGCGATCACTTCATGAGTCTGTTGATGTCTATAAAAGAAAAAGGGATCTTGGTAAATGTGGTGCATAAAGTGTAGTGTTGATAAATGAATCAGTCCAAATGAAGCTAAATATAAAGTCCAACCATAATTATCAATGCCATAAATTCCCTTTTCTTCATCTTTTAGTTTGATATAACCCTTAAGATGTCTAACATTAAATAACATGTGACTTTCTTCAATCTTTCGATAGTCAAACGATTGTCTTGCCAGGGGAATTAATGATAAAACAGTCATCAATTGAAATGTTAATGTATGCATCAAATCATGTTTGATGTGAGGTGCTTGAGTAATTAACCACTCCGAAGGATGACCACCAATCATGTATACATATTGTAAAAAAGATAATTGTTTTTGAAGATCAACATCACTTTGAATGATTAGCAATGCTTCATCAAAAGCATGACTTAATTTTTCATCCAAAAGAAGGTGCGTTTTAATCCAACATGTGTCATCATTTGACATGACATAGTTCATCTTTGTTTTCTGCCACGCATAAAAGAGCTCTTCAACACGATGTGAAAGCTTATCATATCCTAGCGCTTGAATGAATTGTTCATAATGAGATGCTGCCATGTTCCACCTCTTAATTGTCTATACATATACATTTTATTTATACCTTAAATCTTATGATTTATCAAGATAAATATGTCTATACAATTGCCTTTTTACATTTTTTCGTTTAGACTTAAACTGGTGATACTATGAAACTCATGAAATCTTTAATCGATACAATCAAAGACCAACCCCTTGAAATTAAACAAGAATCAATGAATGATCCCCGTATAGTTCGCTTTTCATATCGTTCGCTTCATGATGACCGGATTTATGGTCATCTCTTTAAAACTGAAAAAGAACAGCATCATGCATGCATTCTTTTATACCATGGTCTTGGTGCACACACACTGACTTCTGGATACCTAACTTTTGTTAAATGGTGGAACGATCAAGGCTATGATGTTATCGGTATGGATGTAAGACACCAAGGGGGAATATCAAAAGGAATTCCAAAAGTCGATCAAAGAGGGCTTTATCTTTCTGGGATTGAATCATTTGAAACCTATTATTATACATCAATCTATGTTGATGCCTATTTGCTTGTTGACGTTCTAGAAAAAATGAAAAACTATGATCACATTTATGCCACCGGCGGTTCACAGGGCGGGGCATTAGCGCTTTTTGTTTCAGCAATGCATCCAAAAATCGATCTTGTTATGGCAGAAATGCCATCAAACACAGAAATTAAAACATTAATCCATGCTTCAGAAGGCGGCTTTAAAGCATTTAAAACGCAGTCTATTCATGAACCTGAATGGCTCTATACTGAGATTGATCTCATGTCATATGCACATCTCATTAAAAAACCGATGTTACTTTCAACCGGTTCTATCGATTTAATATGTCCACCACAAACAGCCAAATCATTTTATGAACGTGTATCAAGCCCAAAGCAGTTTTTAATCTATGAAGGTTATGGACACGGTGGTTATGATGAGCTCTTATTTAAAGAAAAATTACAGTTTATCAATAACTATCAAAAAAAGGCCTAAGCCTTTTCTTTTATCTGACAGAATGTTGAATGAAACGATATTGATCCGCTCTATAATATGCTTTCACATATTCAAAGGGAAATCCGCGGTCTAAAAATGTGTTACGTGTCATGTATAAAATAGGTGAACCCTTTTGAATTTCTAACATTTCTGCAATACGGGTAGATGCTGCTTTCGCTTCCATGGTTTGCACACAATGAGAAATCTTAATGTTTAATGTGTTTTCAATAAACCCATAAAACGATGTTTCCATAATCTTTTGATCCATATCTTTGAAGATTCTTTTGGGGATATGCAGTTGTTCGAATAACACAGGAATATCATCACCATATCGGATACGTTCAATAAAATAGATGTCTTCCCCTGTTTCCAAGAATAGTTTGCTAGCAACTTCATCATCAGCTTTAATGGATTCAAACGTGATGATTTTGCTACGAACTTTTTTATTCATTCTTCGCATTTCTTCAGTAAAACCGATTAAGCCTTGCATTTTCTTCTCAATCTTGATGTTATTGACAAAAGTCCCTTTTCCCTTGTGTCTATACAAATAACCTTCGTTGACTAAATTATTAAGTGCTTGTCTGACGGTCATGCGAGAAACTGAATACATATCCTTGAGCTCATTCTCACTGTGAATCATGTCACCGTGATTAAGTTCACCTTTTTTAATTTTTTCTTTGATGTCATTCTCAATGATCTGGTAAACCGGTGTTTTGACCATACAACTTCCCATCCTTTTTTATACAACTTGTATATATTATATAGGAGAAAAACAATTTCCACAAGCGATTTTATACGATTACATCTCATTTTATAGCCATTTTTTCACATTTTGATTGTTTTTAGTTGTCTATATAGGTAAAAAGTTGTATAATTAACTTGTATAAACAAGATGATACCGTATCAAGACAATCATCATGAATCTCCTTTTCTTCCTGAGTATAAAAGCCGCTATCTTTAGCGGCTTTTATACTTCATTAACACTGTTTTAATTTCGTTTGGCTTAAATGTTATTGTTTGACTGGTCTTCACTTTGCGTGTGTGATCAATCGAAACTTCTTCAATGTCATCAATGATATAATCTGAAGATAAAGTCGTTGTCTTAACCTCATGATATGGGTTCCATAAACGCAACTCAATGTGATATTTTCCAATCCATCTGAGCGATGTTAATTGAATACCATCTTTATTCTTTTTAAAGATCGATCGTTTATGTGTGCCATAACCTCTTGTTAATACGGGAGGTTTTCTAAATTCTTGAGCTTCTTCAAATAATGCTACAGCATCATCTGTTGCTGTCGCTGGTCCAAATGCATATTGAAAGTTGTGAACGCGTAGGCACTGAGCATCAGGCGTTGCTAAATTAGGTCCAGCTGCCCCACCACGTGATTTGAAATCATCTCTTGATAAATGACTCACACTGCGTATGACCGTCATTTCTAAAGTCGATTTTTGATTCTCTTCAACGACTTGTGCTTCATGTAATCCCAAGTGATAAAAACGTATACCTCGATCTTCATTCGAACCAGTGATCATCGAAAGGGTTGAATCAACAACAACTAAAACTTCTTTTAAACGTGTTGTCTCACATATTTCTTTGCGATTGGACTGTCTTTGAACGAGTTCGAAGACACTGTCTGAGATGTGGTTATTTATTTTTGTTCCAATCGGGAATTTAAGGCGAAGACGTTGATCTTTTCCTTTTTGATCAATCTTGGCATCAACACGAATGAACTTTTCATTTTGATTGAGTGTTAATGTGATATCCATGGTTGTTGTAACAATGACATCACTTGCTTTTTTCCTTGAATCGATGAGTGATTCAGGTTGGTTCATGAAAAGTCTATACGATAACGTTTGACTTAATTTAGAAACTTTTCTTACGGGTTCACCCTCAAGTTCTGCAAATGAATAAGTATCTTGTTCAGGTTTTGAATAGTTGTAAGAATCTCCAGCATCCATTGATGAATAAAATTGATGCCATTGATGATAAGTCTTTTGATTGATTTTATCCGTGATATCGAGTGAACCGTCTTCATTAAGCTTTAACTTAAGATATTTATTCTCAAGCGTTTTGCTAATGGATGGTTTAACCTCATAAGATTCTCCTTCAATCACTTCATAACGAGTGAATGAAAGTGGTTTTAACTGTTTGACATAAAAAACGACTTCATAAGTCTTACCATGTCTAAAGACAGGTGGGTATTCAAGTGGTGAAACAAAAAGACGATGATTTTTCACTTCATGAACAGCTACTTTAATCTTTCTCTTCTTCTCATCAAGCAACATGATTCTTGAAGGATCTTGGTTTTGTGTTAGCCAAATTGTCCCCTTTATCATACCTTCATAAAGATAAGGATGCGGGTTGTAAATCGTAAAAAACCGGTCTTCCTGGTCAATCTTTTTAGAAGGGTTACCATAATAGGTCATCGGAAGTAGTTTAAGTTGTTCTAATAAACCTTCTTTAAATGAAGAGATCATCTCACTTGCCTTTAAGGCACGCATTTCATTTTCTTGATGAACTTCATCAATGCTACAACCACAGATAGAATCATGAGGTTGATTTTGTAAAATCGTTTTCCAGATATGCTTAACATACTGAACGGGTGCTTTCTTTTGGTTAAAGTATGCGAGTGCCATCATCGGCTCAACGTAGCCAATCATTTGATCTTCAAGTTGTTGATTTAATTGTTTTAAATAACTTCTTGTCGATAAAACGTTTGGTAAAATATAAGCTCTTTCGTTATTTCTGAGTTCACCTTTAATTTCACTAAGTTTCGCATTTTTCAATTGGTTTTTTAAGTGATTTGCGTAAATTTCATAACTTGATACTTGAAGTTCAATGTCTTGGTTTTCTCGGTTAAATGTTTCGATGCGTTCACTTAAGGAATCGACTGTTGGCATGAGGTGATCACCACCTGCAGTAAGTAACACATCTTTACTCTTAGAAAAAGACTCTATTTTTGAAACATAAGCTTTAATCGCATCCTTATAATCTGGTTGATTGATCAGGGGCTGATAATAGCCTTCAACTAAATAGATGGTAAAAAGTTTTGAATCATCTGCACCTTCCCACATGAATTCGCTATCTTTTAATGCAATTCCACGCCACATAAATGCATTATCGATGGAAAAGCCTTTTAAGATTTGTGGCATTTGTCCAATGTGACCAAATGTATCTGGAAGATAGCCAACTTTTTGAACGACTCCATAGTTTGATGCGATCTCATGTCCGAGTTCTAAGTTTCTAATCATGCTTTCGCCTTGAACTAAAAACTCATCCATCGCAATAAACCAAGGTCCGATAATCATGCGTCCTTGTTTAATTAGACTTAATATTTTTTTACGCTCTTCAATCTCGCATACCTCAAGATAATCTTCTAAGGGTAATGTTTGACCATCAAGCACAAAGTAGGCAATTTCATCATCTTCTAAGGCTTTTACTGCACGTTTAATGACGTGTGTTAAACGGTAACGATATCTTTCAAACGTATAATACCATTCTCGATCCCAATGGGTTTGAAAAACGAGATGACAAATTTTTTTCATGAATAATCCTCCTAAATGACATGGACCTTATCTTTTGGCCAATGTCTTTCAATGCCTTTTTCATCTAGTAGTGATTGAAATGCATTTAATAATTCCTTTTTCTCATAAATCATTTTAGGGATGACATCTTGGTCAATCGCATAACTTGCTAAATAACCAGCAACTTCACCAATGTTCCATTCAACGGGGTGAAGACGATAGCATCCGTTGGTGAGTTGTGTTGTCCCAATGTTTTTACAAGCAGGAACTAAATTTTTCATACGCACTGGAATCATGGCAGATAATGGAATTTCAAATGGCCATGTTTTAAAGTAGAAAAAACGATGATTTTTAGTTGTCATGTGAAGATCAATATGATAAGATCCTAAACCAACACTATCTTCTAAAACAGGAAGATCATCTCGTAATTCTGCGTTCATAAGATGTTCTGTAATGGTTTTAACAGCTTTAATACGTCTAGATTCACGTATGTAAGGTGCCATAGCAAACCCGTCTTCTGTGCCTAATACATCACCTCTTAAACGAAGTCCGGGATAACCCAAACCACCATCATCACGAGGTGCTTCGTGTTGTAACCAATAAAAGAATGATAAGGATAAATCTTTAGCCTTCTTTTGATTGAGTTCATCGTTATCGGATTCAAAAAGATTACCTAAGATATAATCGTTTTGTGGCCAGTTAAGTAGTGTCACTTCAGTATCAAAAAATCCTTCTTTAAAATCTTTAGGATCGATGACGCGGCGGTAACTCCATAATGGAAATAAACCTTTGTTGCGGTTAGTGAACATGCCAAATTCTTTTGTTTTACCCGTTGATGAATCTGGTCCATACCAAGATAATACCTTCGTATCATCACACGGCCAAATCAGGGATTTGTAGAATTCATAATCCTCAGGTTTTTGAATTCTAAAATCACCACCTTCAACATAATCCATCGCAAGCACCCAGGTTACTGGCTGCATGTCAGAAGGATCTTTAACATCAAGTGCATGTGGTTCACCTGTTTCAAGCTTACTTTCAGCACCATAGACATATTCTGTTTGTGTTAAAGGTAAAAGTTCTCCAGTATCAGTAGCATCCAAAAAGTAAGATGCTTTAGCAACCTTTTTTTTATGCGTCTTGAGATTGATGATTGTCAAAGACTCTATCACATCATCCATCACATGAGCATCAATAATGTCATGTTCTTTAAGGATAGTTAATGAACCCTTTGTTACATAGGGTAATAACATCTTCTCAAAGAGATGTAAAAAGACTCTTGGTGGTGCAGATAATCTACTCACCGATGCGTGACCTGGATTCCATGCTTTAAGATCACATACGTTTGGTTTTACTGGAAACATTTCTTTCATGAAATGTCTGACTTCTTCGCGAAAATCACGATATGTTTTCGTACAACCAAAAGACTCGATAAAAGGATGTTCATCTGGTGGTACAGCTTGACTCGTAAACTGGCCACCAATCCATGACGTCTTTTCTATTAATAAAACTTTTTTATGCATCTCGCATGCTGATTTAGCAGCAAGCACACCACCGATGGAACCACCAGCAATGATGATATCATACGTCATTTTTTGATCACCTTTGCATTATCCCAAAAATTAGGACGTTCTTTTTTATAAATTTTACCTTGATAGATATCCATGCGTTTTAACACTTTGGCAAGCACTTGATAACCCAGTGTATGTTCAGCATTTTCGATATAGTCAATATCTGATGGTTTAATTGTACCTTTTTTAACTTTATTCCAAACTTTAAAATCTGTTAGATAACGATTTAACCAAGGTAGTGCATCTTTGGTTAGACCAGGATTAGTCGATGAATTCATTAAAGTCATCACCGCTTTTTTCATTTCATTAAAGTAGCGTGATAGTCCTTTGACATCAAAAGTTTCAATCATATGATCTAACTCTTTTTTAATATCATATGCGATTAATGAATTTCTATTTTCATCAGCAAACATCTTTAATGCTTTTTCAAAGTCTTCGTCACCAAAACTTAAATCTTTGATCGCTTCTAAATAGCTGATCTCAGGTTGATAAGACATGCTATCCCATATGTAATCTGCCATCGTTATGACAGGAATTTTGGATAAATGCCAGGAAATCATCGGATTAGATAGCATCCCGACATGTGACTCAAATAATTTGCGTCCACGGTTAACAAGAGGTCCCATAAATAAATGATCTTTTGCCATATCATTAACTGGATAATTGTCCCATAAAAGCATCGGATGACCAAAAATAGCTTTTGCTTTTTCACCGTCTTCATTCGGTATATATTCAGCAACCGTATTATATCCTGTCCAAAAGACGATGGTATTAGGGTCTAGACCTTCGCGTAAATCTTTACGATAGTCTGTATCCCAGTTTTGCCAATATTCAGTTGGACACATTACAAAAGCATAAGATTCTAACTTAGATGCTAAATATCTATTTAAACGATTTGAAATATAAGCATGTGCAACACCTGGACGTTGAAAACGATCTAAAGAATCACCTTTTAATACATAATCAATATCATCCATGAGTAAACTAAACTGTGTAACACCATAACCAATTAAATGATCTATTTTACGAAATAGTACTTCAAATTCTTCTTCTTTGGTGTAGATAAAATCATTACCTGGGCTGATACAAAAGTAAAAATCAACTAAATTGTCTTTTGCATAATGAACAAGTTCTAAAAATCTTTTTAATTCAATTTCGGGATAAGGATCTCTCCATAATTGTCTATGGTAAGGATCATCTTTAGGTGCATAGAAATAACTATTCATCCGGTAATCAGAAATGAATTTAATCACGTCTAAACGATCTTGATGTGGCCATGGATTTCCATAAAAACCTTCAATGATACCTCTGATTTCAAAATCAGGACCACCCTCAAAAACACCGCATGATAACGTATCTTTTTCTTCATTGATGGCATGAAGTGCATAGTTTAAACTGCGCTCATTGCCATATCTGATCCAAATTTCGCCATTAGAAAAAAGGTGAATGATAAATTGATCTTTAAGTGTTTTTTCTAATGTCATGGTGATTTTAACTTCATGGTCTACAAGCACTTCTTTTTTGATGAAATCTACACCAAAAATCGTGTATGGAAAGTGTTGACCAATGGTATAACGTTCTTTAATCCATGCATTCATCTTAAATACCTTCTTCCTTAATCTTTGAAAAGAGTGTCTTTATATCTGAGCGTTCTTGTGTTTCACCCATAAAGTGATGTGTCAAATAGTTTTGTGTGGCAAACATAACAACACCTGATGCACCTGCATCACGGCTTGCTATAAGTTGTTTGTAATGCATATGTGTATCAAGTCCCATATATGCACGAGCAATACCTGCATAGACTTTAGCACGATTTGAAACACGTGTATTTAATTTAATAACTTCATCAAAAACACGTTTATCATCTTTATAATAAGCCATGGGAATGATCAAATCGATCATACCCTTTTCAACCCACAACATCCAATCTTGCATCTTATGTTTTCTTGCGTGATCAGGATCACCGAAGATAGCAATCGATAGTTTTGTTTTTATGCGCGTGATGGCATAGACTGAAGCTGTAAACTGATTGATAATCTCTGTTTTAAAGGTCGTCCACTTTTGATACATTTTATGTTCAGTTAAACGTTCGTCAATCGAACCTTCAATTTGATATAACTCTTTAAAACGATCAATGGCACATGTTGTATAACCTACATCATCTTTAATATACGGTGGATTGATATCATAAACAAGTGGATAACGAATATAATCAAGATGCAAACTTTCTAAACCCGGATGCATCTGAATCATCTCTTCATAAAGCGATAAAACATAATCTCTTACTTCTTTATTTGCTGGGTCTAAAAAGATATAGTTAACTTCATTTTTTTGTAAAATGCTACCATCTCGATTAATTAATAACCAGTCTTTTTTATGTTGATAAAAGTAGTTTTCTTCGATGTGATCATATCGTCCAACAAAGAAATTTTCAACCCAAGCATGTACTTTAATACCTTCTTTTTTACCTTCCATAATAAATGCATCAAGCAGATCTGAACCATATATTCCATAAGTTCCTACCCAAGGATGCATTGGAAGTAAACCATGTTTTGAAGGATAAATCAGTTGCCCATTATAATAAGTTTCGATAAAGATTTCACTGATACCCAAAGACTTAAGTTCTTTTAAAGTTGTCTTAACTTCATCTATTGTTCTTTCAAATGGACGGTGCCAAACACCATAGGTTAATGTAGACACAGCCTACTCACCTTGACCCTTTAAAAGTGCAAAAATCAATTCCTTCATTTCATTTGCAAGAATTTCTTCTAAAAGTAATTCTTCTGC
>MIDA01000088.1 GCA_001830045.1 Tenericutes bacterium RIFOXYA12_FULL_35_10
TGCATAACTTCTATAAGTCACCCGCATGGCTAGCTGCTCGTGAAATAAAAATAATGTCAGTAAATGGGCTTTGTGAGCGATGTGGACAAATCGGAATCGAAGTTCACCACAAAGAAAGACTGACCATTGAGAATGTTAATGACTCATCGATTAGTTTTAATCAAGAGAACTTGGAATTACTTTGTAGAGAATGCCATAATAAGGAACATGACAGATTCAATAATAAGATTCGATTTGATGTAGATGGCAACCTAATAAATCCAGAAAAACCTAATTAAAGTAAACATTTTTTGATATAATGTTTATAAAAGCAGGTGAAATCATGCAACCACAAAAAAAGAGGTTGGATTTTAATATAGGTCCAATTAAAGTAAAATTTAGAAATGAATTTCAAAGAATATTCGAAATTAAGGAATCTGAAGATTCTAAGTTCAATGTACTAGAGATTGGTTATTTGGAATACAATGATATTTGTGTCGTGCTTGCGGTTAAAGAAGATACTGAAGATGAAACCGTTATTCCTTTCATTGCAGAAACAAAAAAGGATGATGAATACATTATCATGTTTGATTATGAATGCTACATGAAGATTAATGACCAGAAATATAGATGTTACATAGCACATGAATTAGGTCATATTGTTTCTGAGATTAAAGGAAAAAAATTCCCATTACAATCATATGAAGATAAAGAACAGGAAGCCCTAGCTAATATTGTAAATCAAAATGAACATTCTGCTGATTTAGAAGCATTAGGATTACTGAGAAATAAAAACACATACATAAACTCGTTGAATTATTTGATAGATAGATTCAATGAAATAGTTCCAAATAACAGTGATGAGATTAAGAAGAAAAATATTTATATTCAAACAATGAAATTAAGAATTAGTGCATTAAATTGATCCCCCCCTTCTTAATTATGAGTAATTCAAAAGGGTACCGTACAGGGTGGCAAACAAAAAATGGAAGGCAAAATTTTTGAAAATGTTAAAGTGAGGAAGTGATTTTTGATGGTGCATAATTACATTTGTAATTGCTCAATATGCAATACACCTATTAGATTGAGATTTCAGGTGGATCATTATGATATTCCTGTGAATATACATTGTCCTGTTTGTTCAACACTAATAAGTGGAACAATTAGAATTCCAAATGATGATGGACCCCTTAGTTTAGATCAAAACGAATGGTTTCAGTATCAGATAAAAAATGTTCATAAATCAAATGACAAACCTATCTATGTTGCCGAATTATCTGCAGAATTTTTTCAGAGAAAACTTCGTAAAGATGACGATATACCTGATATAACACCATTTTTAAGGATGATGATGTTGGGTGGTGAAGAATCTGTGTTGAATCTTCAATCACTTCATAAATCGTATGATGATCTTTTAAGGATGAAAAATTCTATGAAAAATTTGAATAATCTTTGGATTAATAATAAGATTGATATTTTGATTCAGAATCTTGAAAAGGATGATCCTTATACTAGTATTCTAAAAAGTGGAGATTATATATATGCTGCTAAATCAAGAATTGATGCTAGATTAATTCTTCATCACGCAAGAAAATATTGGTTAAGTGGATTAATAAACAAGCAAACTTTTATCGAGGCTGATAAAGTCCGCATCACCGTCCATGGGAAAACGTTTCTTTATCCTGAAATTGCACGTTTCAGTAGTTATTTGTATGGAAAAAACAAGTTTCTAGACTTTGATATCAAAATCTTGAAGTTAACTGAAGAGTTTATTGATTTGTTTCCGCTTTTAATCCCGATCGTAAATAATTATGAAATCATTGATCGTTTTGACCTTAACGAGCTTGGAGTAACTACTGTATCTTATGAAAATCTAGTTGATTTCTACATGAATATGTACGAAACATATTGTGATCATTGCGACCTAATAATAGGAATAAACAATATTATGCATAGACAGAAGTATGATTCTTTTAGTAATAGAAAAGGCTTTGATTTTGATGAAACAGTTAATAGTGTGGGATCAAAATATAATAAAGTAAATCAACTTGTAAATGGTTCAGAAGTATTTGGACACACATATAAATCCGTAGTGAACAATAACATACGCAATGCGATTGCTCATAGGACGTTTAACATGGATGTGATTAATCAGAGGATTAACTTCATTGATAAAAACAAAGATAAAGAGAGAATTAACTCATTATATTTTGTTGAATTTGGAGTCTTGTGTCTTAAACTTTTTTACAAATTGAATGTACTTTATGAAATGAAGCATCAACTCGAAATGTTTTATCTAGTGGTAGTAAAAAGAGAAAAGCAAAACTATGGTTTGTCAAAATAAAGTCACTTAAGTGGCTTTTTTACTTGCTATTTGTCCTCTTTAGAGTGATTTATATTACTAATCATTGGAGGTAATCGGTGTGTATAAAATTGGAGATAAAATTAGAATCATTAACATGAAGGGTGAAGACCATTACAACGGTCGTGAAGGAGTCATCGAATACATAGATGGACTTGATCAACTACATGGAACTTGGGGTGGATTAGCAATCATTCCAGAAGAAGATTTGATTGAAGTCATAAACTCTGAGGTAGTTGAAAGAGTCAACTGAGTGAGGAACTGAAATGTCTAAAATAAAAGATGTGAATATTGAGATTGAGCGACTTCGGTCGCTTTTTTCATCGGTCGATGAGACCAAAACCCAACTAGTCGATAACCTTATTGAGCAGGCTGCATTTATGAAGGTTGAACTTGGGGTCCTTCAAGAACAGATAAGGAAGTATGGAGCTGTTCAAGTTTCAAGCAAAGGTGCTCAAAGACAAACAGAAGCAGCTAAGTACTACACTAAACTTATCAACTCGTATGGAACAGTTATCAAAACACTCAATTCAATCATGGGAAAGAACGTAATTGATGGCGATGATGCGTTTGATGAGTTTCTCAAGAAGGCGAATATGGCATGAACTATTTAATTGAGTACTACCAGAAAGTGATGTCCAATGAAATACTAGCTGGAGAGGAATTAAAGAGCACTCTTCGAAAACTGATGGATGATATGGTTAATCCTCGATACGACTTTGATGAAAAGCCAGGAAACATGAGAATCGATTTTATCGAAACCTTCTGCAAGCATACGAAGTCCCCATTCAATGGACAACCATTCATTTTAGAACTTTGGGAAAAAGCAATCATTCAAACTGCCTATGGGTTTAAGATTGCTGAGTCTGGATTAAGACGATTTAATGAAGTCATATTACTGATTGCACGTAAGAATGGAAAGACAACCTTCATCGCTGGGATTGACCTTGCTGAATTCTTTCTTTCCAAAGGTGGAGTTGATATCGTATGTGCTTCAAACACGAGTGAGCAAGCGAACATTCTCTTTGAAGAAATCAATAACATGCGTGAACAGTCACCTACTCTATCAAATGAGAAACGTAGTAAAAAGAATATATTCTTCATCTATTCTCCGAAAACAAAGAACAAGATTAAGAAATTATCTGCACAAAGTAGAAACAAAGATGGTTATAACATTGAAGTGGGTTGTATTGATGAAGTGCATGAGATGACTGATTCAAAAGTATATGATGCCATCAAGCAGAGCCAATCAACAAAAAAGGAACCACTAATCTTCATCATCACAACCGAAGGAACCACAGTGGGTGGATTCCTCGATAACAAATTAGACTATGCAAGAAAGATGCTGAAAGGTGAAATCACTGACGAACGTGTACTTCCCTGGTTATATACCCAAGATAACACGCAAGAAATATATGATGACCCTAAGAATTGGGTGAAATCTAATCCCAGTTTAGGTGTGGTAAAACTCTCCTCGTATCTCGAAGATGTGATGAACAAATCAAAAAATGACCACTCAACAAGAGTGACTATGTTATGTAAGGATTTCAATATCAAGCAAGTCGATCAAGGTGCATGGTTATCTTTTGATGATTTAAACAATGAAGCTAAGTATGAACTAAGCACTCTGAAGAATTCATATGCAATTGCTGGTGTCGATTTATCATCAACAACTGACCTAACAGCAGCAATCCTAATCATTCAGAAGAAGGATGACAACAAGAAGTATGTGTTATCACATTTCTTTATGCCGAGTGATGTTGTTAAGAAACGTATGGAAGAAGACAATGTCCCGTATGATATATGGATTAGAAGAGGTTTTATTACACTAACTGAAGGCAGTCAAAATGATTTTTCATTGGTGACTCAATGGTTTATGAAGATGATTCAAGAGCACCAAATTAGACCTCTCTGGGTAGGATTCGACCCCTGGAATTCTCAATATTGGATTAAAGAAATGGAAGAGCTAGGATTTAATATGGAGAAGGTTCGTCAAGGTGTCTACTCTTTATCGGAACCAATGAAACAACTGGAAGCAGACCTAAAGAATAAGCTTATCAACTACGACAATAATCCGATCTTGAAATGGTGTTTGTCTAACACCCAAGCCAAAGTTGACTTAAATGGCAATATTCAACCTTCGAAACTTAACTCCAAATACAAGCGAATTGATGGAACAGTAGCTTTGATTATTGCTTATGCAGTTCTTAATAGGTATAAGATAGATTACGAAAATATGCTATAATAAATCCAATAAAGATAAAGATATCGGGTGAAAGTATGAGTATAGAATGGCGTAACAAGGAAAACTTAATATGGACGATTAAACAACTAAGGATTATTTATAATGAATCTAAGCCCAACTCAGAGCAAACCAAGTGTTTGATTAAATTAGTTCGAGAATCAATTAAGAGTCACACAAATCATAATGGAGCCGATTATATATCATCTTCAGCAAAATCATTGTTAGATGAGAGCAAATTAAAGATGAGAAACCACGGAGACTTAAATAAAGCTAACAAAGTTCTTGGGAAAAGAGGATTATTAACGCTTGATCATTTAATCCCTGCAGCAAAACAAGCAAAAGAAGTATTATTTGCTAAAACAGATGATGATGCAATTAACTTGTTAGATAAATTTCCTTTAGCTCTGATAACTTCTGATGAAAACAAACGTATTAATGAAAATAAAGAAGGTAAGCAGGATAGACCCAATGGTTGGGAAGAGATTTATAAGAAAAGTGGTATTGTTTTAGAAATTTATAAAAAGTGATTAACGGAAATTAGAGGCAAATGCCTCTTTTTCATTGGAGGTGATAATTTGAGTTGGTTAACAAGTAAGAAAAAGGAAGGTTCAACAAACACCTTCCAGTTATTGAATCAAAACAATACGTTCTTCATACCTTTTGGTAACAACATATCCAAAAGTGATGTGGTCAAGATATGTATTGATAGGGTTGCGAGCCAATGTGCAAAACTCAAACCAAGATACATAAAAACTGAAGCAGATAAGACAGTAACCGAGAAACAAGGTCGACTGTCTTTTTTATTGAAGCACAAGCCAAACCCACTCATGACACCTTATGACTTTATCTATAAAGTGATTACGTTATTGCTACTGAATGATAATGCATTCGTTTATCCAATGTTTGACCCAATAGATGGTGGGCTTAAAGCACTCTATCCTCTCCGACCGATTTTGGTAGAAGCAATAGTAGATAATGCTGATGGTTATTACTTGAAGTTCTACTTTGATGATGGTCAACAATTTATGCTGCCTTATGAGAATATCATCCACTTGAGGAAGTACTTTGCATCCAATGATATCTTTGGTGGGAACGGATCATCTGGTGATCATGAAGCAATCCTAAAAACCATCTCAATCAATGAGAATGTGCTTCAAGGAATCGATAACGCAGTCAGATCATCGATGCAGATTAAAGGGATCATCAAAATGAATGGGATGCTTTCGGAAGCTGATAAGAAGAAACAAAGAGAGCTCTTTGATTTAGCACTCAACGATTCTATCAGTACTAAAGGAAGCTCCATCATCCCCATTGATTTAAAGTCGGAATATGTACCTTTAACAGTAGATCCTAAGTTGATCGACAAAGAAACACTCGAATTCTTACAATCCAAGATACTTGATTATTTTGGCGTATCGGTACCAATCTTCGCAAACAAATATAGTGAAGAAGATTTCAACTCGTTTTATGAGTCAACCATTGAGCCTCTAGCCATTCAGCTATCAGAGGCTTTTTCTTTGGGATTGCTTACCGAAAATGAGTTAACTCGTGGTGAAGAGATTATTTTCTATAGTGAACGATTGCAGTATGCAAGCTGGAATACAAAAGTGAGTGCCATCGAA
>MIDA01000089.1:0-2120 GCA_001830045.1 Tenericutes bacterium RIFOXYA12_FULL_35_10
ACCAGAGTGCGGGTAGTAATATATTTAATGAGGTTTTTGAAAGCAACATTATAATTTCATTGAGTAAATATAATGAAAATTCAGAGAAAAAAATAGATATTCCAATCGCTTTACTTCTTTTAGAATCGCTGGGTCATACCTGCTTTAAAAACTCTAAAAATATATTTGCTGAGCAAGAACTAATCAGTATCGTGAATGAAAGAAATATGAAGTCAAATTTAAAGAAACATATTAATTTCACAGACTATCATAAAGCATTTTTAACTTCACGAATTATCTGCGAAATGGATACAGACAGGTATGCTTTTATATCAAATAGCTACTTAAGTTATTTTGCAGCAAGATATCTTAAGAGATTAATAACATTAAAAAGAAGAGAAGAGTTTTCAGAAGAACTACAATACTTATCAGACAACATATCTATTGATTTGTGCGGTGATATATTACTGTTTTTGTGTTATCAAACCGGCGATATGTCTATTATTGAACATCTAGTTCATAGAGCTAATGATTTCTATAAAAACAAAATAGAGCTTGATTTAAATGTCAATAATATGTCGTATTTATTTAGTAGTTCATTACCAAGAAGAACAATACCAAGTGAAGAAGATAAAAGAGCTTTAAAAAAGAAACAGGAACAAAAAGAACAAACAGCACTTTCTACAAGAGAAAAAAATGATTTTGAAAGAGATGCGAAAAGTGTGGTAAACACGGTGTTTGATGGTTTTAGATTTGTCGAACTAATATGTAAAATCTTGCCAGATTTCATTGAAAATATAGAAAATGATGAACTGATTATGAACTGTGTGAATTCTCTATATGAATACAGTCACAGGTTTTTGTACCAATTATTTTTACCCTTAGATGAAGCAATAAACAAAGAGAAAAAGTATTTGGATCAACTGGATAAATATGATGATCTTTTGGAACAAGATTTGAACGATTTTGAAGTTAGTTCAACTGCTATCTCATATCAGTTAATAAGAATTGTATACAATAGTATTGCTAGGTTTTCATCCACAGATAGCACAATAAAAGCACTAGATAATTATGATAATAAATCTATACTCTATACCATTGAGAATCTCTATATGCATGCCTATATTGAGGGAGAAACTCAATTTATCAATAGTTATAAACAAGCAAAAAATATATTGGATAATACATACTCAAAGAGAAATTTCCTTTACAATTTGATTGAAGATACATTTTTCCTTTACTTAATTAAATATCCCAATTTTAGATATTTTGGTGAAATGCAAGGATTGATAGATAAAACATTTTTACAAGAAGAAAAAGGCAAATCAAAATCATCTAAAAAGTTCATCAATAAAATTAGAAAACCAAAATAATACAAGTTTTTAAGATCTATTAAGTTTATTATGATTTGTAATAAAATATATTTCAAAGCTTTTTATGAAATACTGACCTAACTGAAAGGATTAAGACAATTAAAATCATGAATAAAAAAACAATATATACAATTTTTTGTATTGGAATATTTTCAATCATACTAGGTTTTGTATTAAGTGTGATTTATGGTGAGTTATTGATGCTAATTATGTCCGTATTAACTAGTTTAATTGCAGCATTTATTTTTTTCGTTATTCAGATTTATCTTCCAAATAAAGTTCTTAAAGAGAAATATTTAGGGGTTTACGGAAAAAACATTGTTAGTATTGCTAAAAAAATCTATGAACGTAAGTATTTTTTTGAAGTTATACAAAAAAATAAAGGAATCAAAATTTCTTCTAGTCACATATTTTACAAAAAAATAATGGAATCGGGAACGTATATGTATTCATATTTTTCTTTTCAAAATGATTTAGAGTTGTTAAAACAGCATTTCGAAAAACTTTTAAATTTATGTGAAGAATTTTATACTAAATTTGGAAATAAAGATGATCTTGATGTGTTTTTTGGTTTAAAATTTGATAAGTTTTTTTTGAGATTTAATACCTTATATAATATAAATACTCCTAAAGAATTTTTTGAGATAGATATTTCTTTTGGAAATTATAGTGAAGACTGTTTTTCGTTTTTTAGTAAAGTCAAAAAATTAGCGAAATCATTTGGTTCTGATTTGATCGATTTATCATATGAGTTATTAACTGACGAAG
>MIDA01000089.1:2127-4957 GCA_001830045.1 Tenericutes bacterium RIFOXYA12_FULL_35_10
AGCATATGTTGATAATATGAAAGATCCATTGATAAAAGAAAAAGTTAGGTTATCAAAATCATATATTTATTCAAACATTTTATCTCCAAATGTTAAATGTAAAGATGGTTGGTATAGGGTTTTAGATATTGAAGAATTATTGGAGTAATCCGAATAATTGAAGGATGACTTTTCATATCATACTATAGAGACCAAAGTGATGCTTGGTTAATCGCAAAAAATAGCAAATAACAGCCTAAATATGAAATAAAATGAGTGTATTTTTAGGTATATAGATTAGTGCAAATTTAACTCGATTACATCAACGCAAACTTCCCTTGAAATAGTGGTAGGGTAATCTGATTACGAACTTGTTTTAATTATATGTATTTTTGTAATTGGGTAGTTTTGCTATATTGAGATAACCAAACAGATACCCAAGAAAATTATAGGGGGATTTATGAGAAAAGAAATTTCAAGAATTAGAATAAGATCAAAATTTTTTGATCCAAGTGTAGATTTATGTTTATTTGAGAAAGATAAGAATACTAATGATATTGCTCAAATATCATTGATTTATGGCCAAAATGGAACTGGAAAAACAACTATTAGCAAAGCAATATCAAATATAAAGACTCAGGATAATTCAGAGATTGAAGCTGAACTATTTGATTATTCCTACACTCCGGTCAACTTATCAGAGAATGAAAGAAAAGAAATATTCGTTTACAATGATGATTTTATGGAGAATAAAGTCAGATTTAGAAATGAAGATAAAATGGGCGTCATCGTCATGTTGGGGGAGCAAGTCGACATTGATAATGAAATTTTGGGAAAAAAAGATGAAGTTAAAAAAATAAACTTAGAAATAGTCAAACTAAAGATTGAAGAGTATGATAAAGAGAAAAGTGTGAAATCTCCTAAGTATCATTTAGCTAAAATTAAAGAGCAACTTTCGAAAACTTGGGGTGACCGTGAAAAGATAATTCAAAACAATAGTAGACGCTCTCCTGTTTCTGAACTACTGGTGCAAGAGGCTATTAATGATAAAAGCAGTTATGACTTAAAATTGGAAAATGAAAAATACAAGGACTTGCTTGATCAATACTATAAAGTCAGAGATATAAAAGACGATTTTGTATCAGTAGATTTTTCACATAATAAAAGTATTATGATTAATATAGATTCAATAAATAAAATTTTAGAATTAGTTATTCAAAAACCTATTGAATCCGATTTGTCAAAAAAAATCAAATATGCTTTTGATAAGTATAATGTAGATAGAATTAAAGAGATAGAAGAGTTTTTCAAAGAGAAAGCTGCACCTTTTTGTCCTTATTGCTTTAGAGAGTATAACGATATTGAGGCAGATAAAATTATTGTTGAGATATCGAAGTTGATAAATCAAGAATTCGATAATTTGATTATAGATATTGATAAAATCAAAATCTCAGATTTAAATGTTGATGATTTGTCATATTTATCAATGATAAAGTCAGAATTAATTAACAAGTACATTAAAGCTTCAAATGCATTAAGCATAGAAATCAAAAGGATTAATGAAATTTTAGAATCCAAAAAGAACAATCCATATACGCGATTATCATTAGAGACGACAATTGAAAAAGAAATGGAACATTTAAGAATCGCCATTAAAGAAATCGATGAAGAAGTAAACTTATTAAATGAGTCAATAAAAAGTAAGAAAACTATATTACAAAAACTTCAAGCACAAAATAAGCGCTTAGCTCTAGCTGAATGTCAAACTCAAACTAAAACCTATGCGACTTCTTTAAAGGAATTTAATATAGCAAACGATGAATTGAAAAGACTTAATATTAGTCTTCAAAAACACAATAACGAAATTGCAGTACTTGAATCTAAAAAAGAGAACTCAGAGTTGGCAATAGAAAAAATGAACAAATGGTTGTCATTAATATTCCTCGATTCGAAAAGAATAAGTCTTATTTATGAAAAAGGTAAATATGCAGTTAAATGTAGAGGGAAAGATATTAAGCTGAGGGATCTTTCTAATGGAGAAAGAAACGCTGTTGGATTATCATATTTTTTCGCAAGTATAAATGAAATGAAATCTGGTAGTACTTATAGTGAGGGTTCCAAATTAATAGTTCTTGATGATCCACTTTCAAGTTTTGATTTTGAAAACAAACTAGGAATATACTCATTCCTGAAATCAATCTTCACAGATGTTATTACTAATGAAGACTCCAAAATACTTGTATTAACACATCAACTCGATACAATGTTTTCTATGAATCAAATGCTACTAGATGATGCTATTCTAACAAAACGCAAAAGACAGCAACTTTTAGTTGATAAAGCATTAAAATCCTTTAATGGCAATGTTAATATTTATCATAGACTGCTTATAGAGATTGGCGATTTCTTGCTACCAAATTTCAATGGCGATTTGCCATCTTTACCTAATAAAGTAAGAAGAGTTCTCGAATCGTTTTCTACTTTTAATTATGGCTGCGGTATGGCTCAGTTATCGACAAAAGAAAGTGTAACAGAAAATATAAAGGACATAAAAATAAGAGAGTATTTAAAAGACTCTATGTATCGAATTACACTGAACAATGAAAGTCATTTAGAAGATCAAGCGAAAGGTATAGAAGAAGGAATGCTAATGTATTTTGAAGACACAACTGCCCTTTCTAAAGCTGTTAAAGATATACTGCTACTAATTAAAGAGCTAAACGAATCACACTTCCTTGAAATATACAAGAATAAGAACGATGTAATTGAAGAAGTAAAACGTCATCGTTTACACATAATTGATACTCTTTAATAGATAAAAAAATACTCGAAGTAGAAATTAGAATAATTA
>MIDA01000089.1:4975-6168 GCA_001830045.1 Tenericutes bacterium RIFOXYA12_FULL_35_10
TAACAAGTCTTTCTCCTTGAATAAATGAACTATTTATTTTCATAAGTGATCTTATGTTAACAAAACAGGATTTCCACATGACATTCGCGGATTCGATTGCTGTACAGGTCACCATCGCTATCAGTGTCCTCATTTCATATTGAAATGGGGGCTTTTTTCATCTTTGTAAAGCCATTATTGTATTTGAAGTGACTTCTCATCTAGGAAAACTGAATTTTGAAATACTCAAAAATGCAAGTTTAAAACAAAATTTCCCATTTAGGGAGTAAACACCTGTTTTTGCAAAAATTATGACAACATAAGCGAAAATTAATCGTGTCTTTAGAAGTTGATACATGGTTCCATAAATAATGCAAAAATACTAACTTATGTTAATATAAGTTTTAGGTGATTTCATCAAAATATGGCGTGGTACGCGTGGCATGCGTGGTAAATCTTTAAAATTCTGTTAATTTCGCCCTCAAAAGACAAAAAAGACCCTATTTTTGATATAATAATAAGTAAACAATTATTATCATAAATTAAACAGTTCAAAAAGGACTTTAAATGATTACAAATAAATAGTCAAAAATAGATTCATTTAAAAGTGGGGGAATAGTACATGACTCATAACGAAAACACTCGTGTAAAGATACCAGCATTAATTCATCTAGCTAAATTAGGGTATTCTTATTTCTCGTTAAAGGATAGAGAGTATGTAATTGATAGCGAAACTAATATACTAAAAAATGTTTTTGATTCACAATTCATAAAGATTAATGATCTTAATCCTAAAGACCCAAGTACTAATTCTATAATAAACAAAGAATTTAAAAATATCTCATTAGAATTAGGACAAGACGATTTAGGAAGAAGTTTTTATAATCGACTTATTGATAATGGAAACAGCAATTACAAAATGATCGATTGGGAATCATTTAATAATAACACGTTTCATGTTTGTACTGAATTAACTTACAAGAATGGAGAAGACGAGTTTCGTCCAGATATTATAATTTTCATTAATGGATTGCCTTTAGTTTTTATGGAGGTTAAAAAGCCAAACAATCATGAAGGGATAAAAGCTGAAAGAGATCGTATTAATGATAGATTTAAAAATGAGAAGTTTAGAAAGTTTATTAATATAACGCAACTTCTAATTTTTTCTAATAACATGGAATATGATGATGTTGGACAAAATCAACTACAAGGGG
>MIDA01000090.1 GCA_001830045.1 Tenericutes bacterium RIFOXYA12_FULL_35_10
AAGTATATCAATCATCTTTTCTGGTTTCGCACCCGTTAGAACCGCAGATGAGTTTTACCCTTTTACCGTTAACCGTAATTTCTATTATTTAACAGGTCTTGATCAAGAAAATGTATGTTTAGTCATTATTAAAGGTGCTAATCAAGTTAAAAGTTACCTTTTCTTAGAACCTATTGATCCTATTAAAGCATTATGGGATGGTGCTGGTTTAACCTTTGAAGAAGCAGCCAAATTAACAGGTATCGATTTAGAAAATGTGAGAGACATCGCGACACTCAACACGTTTATCGCGCAGATGTTATCGACAACACGTCGTGCACTTTTTGGTGCGATTGACACGATTTATCTCGATTTAGAACGTTTAAATGAAAAAGTACCTGCAACATACCCCATCACATTCGCTCAATCCTTAAAAGATTTATATCCTTACCTTCAAATCAAATCTAATCAAATGGTTTTAGCAGAATTGAGAACCATTAAAGATGATTTGGAAATCAGTGAAATGAAAAAAGCGATTTCGATTACCAAAGTTGGATTAGAACGTATTATGGACAATTTAAAACCAGGACGTTATGAATTCCAGGTCGAAGCTGAATATAATTATGTTTTAAATCTACACCGCACTTCACCATCCTTTGGTACGATTGCTGCATCAGGTAAGAATGCAACCGTGCTTCACTACCGTGATAATGCATCAGCGATTGAACCTAATTCACTTGTTTTATTCGATTTAGGTTGTTTTTCAAATCATTACTGTTCTGATATTACACGTACATACCCAGCTTCTGGTACATTTACTAAACGCCAAAAAGAAGTGTATGAAACTGTTTTAGAAGTCAATAAGAAAGCGATTGAATATTTAAAGCCAGGCATGACTTTAAAAGAATATAATGATTATGGAAAGATGTTACTTACTGAAGGTTGTAAAAAATTAGGTTTAATCAAAGAAGATAGCGAAGTAACGAAATATTATTATCACAGTTTAGGTCATTATCTTGGTCTAGATGTCCATGATGTCGGTAATTATGCTAAACCTATTCCTGAAGGTGCTGTCATTACCGTTGAACCAGGTTTATACATCGCAGAAGAAGGTATCGGCATTCGTATTGAAGATGATATCGTGGTCAAACATGGTGGAAACATCAACTTATCCATAGACATCATTAAAGAAGTAAACGATATTGAAGCCTACATGAAGCATAGAAAGTAAATAAAACAATAAAAAAGTAAAACGATACGGTGATCCCTACAATAAGTTAGGAGGGATTAACATGAAACGTATCGTTTTTTTATTTTTATGTGTTTTATCTGTTTATGTCTATCACTTAAATGTAAGTGCATCATCTTATCAGGGATATGAAAAAATCAGTTTGAGTTCAGGTAAATTTTTAGATGATTATACGGATAAAGATTATAGGGATTACTATAAAAAGGTGCATAAGCTTAAATTTAATGGATGGCGTGTTTATATCGTTAATGATGAGGTGAAAGCAACCTTTATTTCAGAAACACTCTTCAGTTATTATAACGATGGGTATACACCGATTGAATATGAATATTCGCTTGAGCGTAAAAGTTCAAGTAAAATCGGTTTATCTGCAACCGGTTCAATTGGATTAAAGATGGGTAAAACCTCACCTAAGTTTAAGAATAATTTAGATAGTGCTCTAAAATTATCTGCAGACTATAGTGTGTCTGAGGATGAAAAAGAAACGTATAAAATGAAATTTTTAGTCGATCCAGGCACTCAAGTTGATTTATATGTTTATGGTGAAGGTAAAGTAACAAACGGGGTTGCTGCCAGGTATTCACTCTTTATTCGCGTTGAAAAAGGGGGATTTGAGGTGTTTTTAGTCACAACAGAGTATCAACGCCTTGAAAAGAAAAAGATATGAAAAGAATCTTATTTTATCTTGCAGTGATCTTATTATCCATATGTCTTGGGGTTATTCTTGATAAAATGAATCCCAAATTTCAACCCAAATTACTGACTGTAGATACAGAATATAGCTATCTGATGAAAGAAGAAAGTATTGCTACATTTTCACTTTATGTGAATGATCTTTCTCATGATATCATCAATGAAACAATGATTTTGCGTATCATTTTAGAAGATAGTGAGAAAGAAGATCTGATTGAACTCACCCTTTATGAAATTGATTTAGGTCATACAGAAGTTTATTTAAACGAAGTTTTTACCCGTGTGTTTTTTAGATTTCTTGTCCCCCATTTAAGTGAAGATTGGATCTTTGATGATGCCATGCTACGCATCGAACTGACTGATCATACTGAAATTAATTTGCGCTTAGGTCGTGTCACTTTCTTAAAAAGTTTTGAACAAGAAACACTTGTTGACTGGCAGTCACTAGACGGGTTTAAGCGTACAAATGATCTTAGGTCACGCCTTGGAGAAATAAGATTGACCTATATAGGACTATTAAAGCCTATAACGCAGATTGAAATTGGAACCCATGTCAATCTGTCATTTCAAATGATTGAAGATACATTAACTATTCATATACCCAATGATGATTATCTTCTTTATGATGTTCCCTTAAGACTTCATTTTGATGATGGAACAACATTTACCATGCCTAACTTCATGTATATCGTTGATTATCAAATCTTAAAAGAAAGTGGGCCAATGATCAATGTCTACCAACTTGATTAAACTTGAAGAAGCAGGTAAAAGATATATCCCCCATCGTTTTTCGATTGATGTCACCGAAAAAGATATTATTTTAGTCAGTGGTGGTAATGGATCAGGCAAAACAACGCTTCTGATGCTTGTTTTAGGCTTTATTTATCCAGATACAGGTTTAGTCACGAAGAGGAAGCTAAAAATCGGTTACGTGCCTGAAAAAGTATCTTTACCGCCTTTTGTTGGGGTCTTGGAGTATTTGGAAACGTATGCACGTATTAAAAAGAGTCAACTTGATATGGATTTAATTCATTATTTTCAAATTCCAATCGATAAAACGATGTATGAGCTTTCTAAAGGAAATCAACAGAAAGTTTCGATTATGTGCGCACTCATGGGTAAACCGCATTTAGTCGTCTTAGATGAGCCCTTATCAGGGCTTGATTTAGAGATGTCAAATCGACTGATTGATGTGATTAAAAGATATTATCTCAAGGGATGTAGTTTTATCATTTCGACACATCAACCCGATTTATTTCGTGAATTTGCGACGAAACATCTACAGTTATGATGCGTTTATTTGATCTAACGACATGGAGTAAAAAGAAGATGATTATCTTAACTTTTTTGCTCTTTATGACATTATGTTTAAGTTTCTACTTAAGAAAAGAAGGTTATTCTTCGATTATTCCAAGATTATATACGTTAACACTTTCTTTAGCGATCAGTTGGGTTTTTTTAGAGATGACGCATCCATCAGAGGTTATGTTAAAAAGTTATTATACCATCTCTAAAATAGCTAGTTTCAAATGGTTCAATGGCACTTTATATGCACTCATAATAACCATCATTTTCTATCTTTATGAATCTATACTTCATGCGTTCGGTTTTGAGATGATTGATCCCTGGATTTTACTACATCTTTTGACTGATATCGTACTGATCTTAGTTTTCACGCTCCCTTTGATTTATCTTAAGCATCAAAGTTTAGGCTTTATTCCAGCTATTTTATATATCGTTTTCCAGTATTTTAGTGATCAATTTGATTCACTTACGCTTTACCACATCATTCCCTTTTATCAACCCATGATCTTAACATACCGGCTTGCAATCATCTATAAACTGTGTTATATTAGTTTAGGATATCTATTATGTCTTCCAAAACGATGAAAACATTAAAAATAAAGTATTTCGTTGACATTTGAGAAGAATATGATATAATCTTAACGGAATTAAATTTGTGAAAAGAAGAGGTACCCTCTCGCCTGATGGATGAATTCATGGGCAAACATGTCACTTTCAAAAACTTTTGATAACGACAAGTGGGTACATATTGTACGCACTTTTTCTTTTCTATCCCAAACAAGAAATGGAGGTGGACTGCATTAAACAAATCAACAAAAAAAATACCGATTTAGTAAACGAAACGATTCCTTATGGCGAGTTTCTCGTGATTGATGAACAAGGCAACAAGATGGGCACGATGAACCGTAAAGAAGCGCTAAAATTTGCTTCTGAACGTGAATTTGATATCGTTGTTGTATCACCGGACTCAAAACCGATGGTTGCAAAATTGATGGATTATTCTAAATACAGATACGAGCAACAGCGCAAGCTTCGTGAAATGAAGAAAAATCAACATGTTGTTGACATCAAGGAAGTACGTTTAAGCCCAACGATTGATTTGCATGACTTTGAAACCAAAGTTAAGCATGCTCAAAAGTTCTTAGAAAAAGGCGATAAGGTTAAATTGACCATTCGTTTCTTCGGTAGAATGATCACCCATAGCGACGTCGGAATGAAAGTTATGGAACGCTTTATTGAGGCTATCGGCACACAGGCAACGGTTGAATCCAAGCCTAAGATGGATGGCAGAAACATGATTGCACTACTCGCACCAAACAATAACTAACCTAAGAAAGAAGGAATTCACCATGCCAAAACAAAAGACACACAGTGGTTTGAAGAAGAGAATCAAAGTCACTGGCACAGGTAAGCTGATGAGAGGCCATGCATACACAGGTCACTTAGCAGCATCTAAAACAACAAAACAAAACAGACAATTAAGAGGCGAAACATCGGTACACGCAACAGACAAGAAGCGTATTAAATCCTTGATTTCGAACTTGATGTAACAGGAGGATAAACATATGCCAAGAGTTAAAGGCGGATATACCGCAAGACGCCGTAGAAAAAAGATTTTAAAGTTAGCAAAGGGTTACTTCGGTTCGAAGAGCACGATTTATCGTACAGCTCATGAACAAGTCATGCGTTCATTATCCTATGCATATAGAGATAGAAAGCAAAAGAAGAGACAATTTAGAAAGCTTTGGATCCAAAGAATCAATGCTGCAGCTAAATTAAATAACATGAAATATTCTATTTTAATTCACGGTTTAGCATTAGCTAACGTGGAAGTAAACAGAAAGGTTTTAGCTGACTTAGCAGTTAACGATGCACAAGGTTTTACTGCGTATTGCAACCTTGCAAAAGATGCAATTAACGGTAATTTACCTAAAAAAGTTGAAGTAAAAGCAGCTAAACCAGCAAAAGTTGAAAAAGTTGAAGTTGTAGAAACTGTTGACTATTCAAAGATGCTTGTTAAGGATTTAAAGGCTTTAGCAAACGAAAAAGGTATTGAAGGCGCAGACAAAATGCTTAAAGCAGATTTAGTCGACGCATTAAATAACGCAAAGTAAAAATGAAAAGGTGGTAAGTTCCACCTTTTTTTTGTATAATAAGTTTGTGGGGGTATGTTATGAAAAGACGTATTGCAATCGCGGGTTCTCTCACCATCTTAATCTTTATCATGATGCCGATTGCCTTAATCCTTTTAAATCTAAGAGGACAGGGCATTTTTATGATTTCTGCGATCGTCACCTTGGTTTATGTGGGGATCTATGTGTTTGGTGGCGTACCTAAACTCATAATTGCAGGTATTTATGGGGTCATCACTTTTATCTTTCTCTTACTTCTTAAAGAACCTTATCATTTACCCATCCTTATCATGGGCACTTTACTCTTCGTTTTAAACCCTTTGTCGTCGTTTGAGGAGTATTTGACATCAAAGATGAATGATGAAGACGTGCTTCCTATTCGAATTAGTTTAAGAGGTTCTTATTGGCCTTTTTTTAGTTATCAAAAAGAAATGAAAAATTTCTATCATTTACCCCAAGCACGAAAGTTATATACGAAGAAATGGTATTTACACTTAAGACAGATCGTAATGCTTACATTAATCACTTTAGGAATCTTCTTATTCTTAAATGGGATTAATCAGATTGCAAATACCCTAGATAATTTCTCATGGTTTAATTTCTTTGTTTTCTATAATGTCATTATGCTTTTCGTTTTAGCATGGATGTTATTTAAAAAAGGATTTACATCAACCTTTAGAACGTTCGTTTTAGCTTTATTTTTACCGATGATTTATCTGGTCTTTAGATCAGATTTCCCTGATGTTTTAAAATTTTCATTAGCCGGTTC
>MIDA01000091.1 GCA_001830045.1 Tenericutes bacterium RIFOXYA12_FULL_35_10
TGAATTCCTTCATAATATATTGATTGATCTTCTCTATTTTCCAACCAAAAAGTTTCGAATGGCTTTCTATAATCAACTCCAATGGATTGAAGAAAATCAACTAGTTCGGGATATGTTTGTGAAACAGTATTAATAT
Source organism: Tenericutes bacterium RIFOXYA12_FULL_35_10 (assembly GCA_001830045.1). Classification (GTDB taxonomy): domain Bacteria; phylum Bacillota_I; class Bacilli_A; order Acholeplasmatales; family Acholeplasmataceae; genus Peloplasma. The sequence continues at coordinate 137 of MIDA01000091.1, forward strand.
AATTTTCACATGCAACACATGAACAAACTTCTAAATTTGACTTATAGTAATCCTTTGTCTTTTCAATATTTACATTCATAATTTACTCCATTTCTGGTATTTTGAGGGTTTTAAGTCCACTTTAGCCACATTACTGATTTCCTAATTCATTTATAACTTTAATAATATTCCTTTTATGTACTGAAATATGATCTCCGTCAGAAACAACTATAAAAATAATGAACCCAATCAAGGGTATTACTCCTAAACCCAATGATAGGAAAAGTCTATCACTCAAACTATAAATGATAAGAAATGGTAATCCATAGAGAATTAATAACCCAAGAAGGAGCATTCCAACAATCTGCAATTTAACTAAAAAAGGTAGCTTGTCTTTGCCTTTCTCAATCATTTTTTTCTGTGGTTTAACTATTTTACCTATTAGCTGGTTATCTATGATATTTGCTAAATATAAATATTCAACAAATGGTTCACTGTGCTGTTGCCAAGTCAATTCTAAACAAACATCATAATCATCATGTCTTCCTACTCTAATATAATCGTCCTTATGTCGATATTCCCAAATATGTTCCAATAATTCTTCTTTTGTGCATAGAATCTTGATGTCTAATTGATTTTTATCTTTCAATGGTTATTCCCCCTTCAGTGTGATATTAGGTGATTAATCTAAGTTTTGGGTTAATCGATTATATGATAAGAAAAACACGACGTTCCAAATCACGAACGACAAATATAACATTGTGTACAACAACCACAAATTGTTTTCTAGGTTAAGTTTAAATAGATTATTAATTACAGCGAATCCCCCATAAAGAACTATAAAACTTATCATTCCAAGGAAAAAGCTCCACAACGCTCTTAGCCATATACTGATATTTTTAGATAAAACGGATTGGAAAAAGATTGGAATCAAGTATACCAATATTCCAATGACAGGTATTAGGGATAAAGCAAGTTGCTTCTTGTTCATAGAATCTACCTCCATATTAACAAAGATTACAGTTCTTATGTTACTTACATTTTTTTACGTTTCTTCTACGATTATTATAAATAACCTCATCAATAAAGGATTTATTTCTTTTCAAACTCACTAAGCTACGCATGAATAAGAGATCTCCATAATAACTTGACTGACTGATTAATTGACTTAACAATGTGTGCAATGAAACACCCTGCTTTACAATGATGGTCCTGATAGTCCTTTTATTGTTGATGGTTTCTATGTAAATGTTATTTGCTGAATATTTTTCAATTAGGAGTTTTCTTCTGAACAAATCAGTAAGTGGTAATTTCTTATTAACTAACTGGTATCTCAGTTGTCTAATAACGTAAGACTTAATGAATGAAGTAGGAAATAAATATCCCTTGAGGTTGATTTTGATTTCCCGATTATCATGGCGATATGTCCAAACACCATTTTGATTAACAAATTTAAGAACAATATTTGTTTCGTTATTTTTCGGTAATGAAATATTTTTAAATTCTTCTACCTCATTTTTAAGATATTGCCTTGTGTATTCCCAAAATAAAATCATTGAAACTGTTGCTAAAACTATTGGTAAAAGGATTCCAATTACTAAAAGAATGTCCGAATTAATCATAAGTGAAATTGGTATAATGCTTATGCTGATGATAAAAATTAACAAACTAAAAAGAAAGCTTTTTTTCATATATACTATCCTTATCTGCTTAGACATGTTTTCTATATTTTTTATTATAACATACTATCCATTTATAAATAATTCTTTAAATGATTATGCAATTACTGATATTGATGTATTCGTGTAAATTTTTAGCACCCCCACCTCATATCGTGTGGATTTTTTAGCACCTCTCATTCATATCGTGTAAGCGATGGTGTAAAAATTACTTTTTACTCATTTATATTAACTGGTATGAATTGATAACACAATGTATTTAAATACGAAAAACAAACAAAAACGGATCAAATTTGACTATTTTCATTAAATTTAAGCACAAAAAAAGACTTGATAGTGATATCAAGCCTATTCTAGTCAGATGTCTAAGGTTGTGAGGTTTAATACAGTTTTAGCACCCCTACCTTCAAATCGTGTAAATATTTTAGCACCCTAGTGTCATATCGTGTAATTTTTTAGCACCCTAACGGTAAATCGTGTAGATTTTTAGCACCCCTATTAAATGGCTTAATAAAGGGAAATGTCGAAAATGACTGTTGTATTTACCCTATACAGTCCAGAACTATATTGATACAATTATGCACCCTTAGCAGAACCATTTCTATGCATATGACAACATAACCACTGTTCAAAAACCATAACGATCCAAAAAGTTGTTTGCCCTCGTTTTACCGGTTAAAATTTTGCTAAAATCTAACTTACTCGATTGTATTAATTGCCCAATGTCTTTTTGAAGACAATATTAAACTATTTCAACGTCATTTGATATTTTCGATAACTGTTTCTGTATAATTTTGTAAATAACTAGTAGTTGAATAATGAAATATAAAATAGAACTTCCATAAAGAATAATCACATATTGCTCAAGTGATAGGCAGTCTGGTCTATAAACAAAAAATATGCCCATCATAAAGAAACCAACAACGACCATTGATAATACTGGTATGAAGCCATATATGTATGAAGCACAATTTTTCCATAGCAAAGAAGCAGCCCATATTGCCAGAAAACTTCCACAAAAAGTTGTCATAATTAATGCGATTACCATGTTACACTCCTAGATTATTTATGTTTTCTAAAATTCGATTTTTCAAAAAGTTGTGTCTAAGTTAATGAGTTATAATACAATTTTTTAGCACCCCTAAATTATGGCTTAATAAAGGGGGTTTTTGAATAATAAAGATTGGTTTCCTCTGTACTTTCCATAGCTATTCTTTAGAAATTGATTCTCTTAGTTCTTTTTGGGCATCAACATCCTTCAGATTGTTCAAAATTGTATTTAGGACCTCTAATCGTGCTGTTTCTTCTAAACTTGATAAATCTACAAAATATACAAATCTTGCAATTCTACTTTTTGAAAAGAATAATCCTCCCAAGTCACTTCTATAAGTGATTCTTCTAATAGAGTTTAGAGGAAAAGACATCGTTGAATTATCATTTTTATAGTAGGCAATTTGTTCACTATTAATTAAAACTCCATGTTTCAGTTTTTCCTTGTTCTTGTAAATCTTTCTCGTTCGATTTTGTAGTGCTTTAATTTGCATTTCTTCACCAATAAACACCATCATCAAACTGAACACTAGCCAAAATATATAAACTAATAACTGAAAGATTCTTAACTCTGGTACGACCGACAGAACAATACCAATTAAACATATTAAAGCAAGAAGGCTAAAAATCAATTTTGCTTTCTGTTTTCTAAATGAATATCCATAAATGACGTTTTCTTTGGCAACTTCTAATGCTTTTTGGATCTCAATTTCATATGTAAATTCCATAGAATCCTCCTATTTTTTCTCGGCAATATATAAACGGCTTAACAAAGTGGTTTTTATATACTAGTTACAATTAACTCTATCCAAAAGTTTCTTGATAATACTTTCATTCACTTCATTGTAGATGACCTGTATTCTGGAATGCTTTTTACAGTTTGAAACACCAGTTTTAAATTTTTCAATATGGCTAGTACTATCATAAATACAAATCCACTTTTTATTTGATACTCCTACCCAGCTAAATTCTGTTGGTAATGACATAATTTCAACAATACAGTTCTTTGAATCTAAGGTTTGCATAACACCAAAAGGATTTCTTAAGACTAAATTGTTGTTTGTGTATATAAGTATTTGTTTATGATAAAAGTATGCATAAATCATTACAAAAGAAAATAACAACATACTGCATGACCATACAAATTTTATCGATTGTGAATCCTCTTTGAACAAAATTACAGGTAGTGCAGCTAGTATCGATAGCATCAAACTAATTGCTAAATAAACATTGTATGTATATTTGGAATAACAATTGATTTTTTTTATGTCAAATTGCTCACTAGTCATTTCTTCTTTTTCTCTCTATTCTTGCTTATGATTATTAAGGATGTATAAGTAATAACTACAACTGTGATATATGCAAACCAAATGTACATTGCATGGGTGGCAATTGCCTTAAGATCAGTCTCTACAATTAGTAGTAAAATGTAAAGCAACGCACTCACTATAAAGACAATGTATCCAAAGAGATGCAAAAGGAAGATAGGAATCGGAATTCCAAAACTCTCCATATTACTATATATACTGTTTTTCGAACCAATAGTTCTGAATAAAAATTTAAATTTGCTTATCCTAATTCTTCTAAAATTTGAAGGATTAATTTCAGTCAGTGTCGCTTGTGTAAAAGGAACTGTAAATACTATAACCAGGGAACTTAATACTATAAACATCCATTCAAACAAATTATTCACATCCTTTATTCTTTTATAATTCTCTTCTTTCGTCTATCCGTAAAAAAGTAATAATTAATCAACAAGATGCAATAAAATAACAGTGCTGCTAATAATATAATCAATACTAATGTTCCAAAGCCTATCAAACCAGTTACCCATGTAAGTCCATCAGGATTATTCCCAAAAGCTACAGAGATGAATAGACTTAAACAATAAAACATGTATTTAATAATTTCCCACATGATAACTTTTCCTCTGACCGATGATGACTTAATCTTACATAAAATCTCATACTGTTAAAACCTTATAAAAATTATAACATATATATTTTTAAATAGAAAACCTCAAAAAAATAGAGGTGGTTGAATATAGGTTTGAAACAAGATAATGCCAAACGGTACTTGTATGCGGAATATTACCATAACCTAGTGATATCTGGGAAGCTTTTCTATATGATGGTAATCCAAGTACCTTATAGGCATTTATCTAAAATTATTCTGCTTCTGGTTCAATACCAAAGAAGTCACACAAAACTAGATAAGCGGCATACCTCTTAGCACCTTTCTTTGATTTAGATAGTGCTGTTTTTGTAATAGACCAGCTTCTAACATAGCAAGTGCTTGACCACCAATACTCACCATCGTCATAGACTTGTTCATCAGGAATATCGTACTGTGGTATGGAGCATCTGCCACTTTCAGCCAATTCTTTAAGTGTGCTGACTGCATTATCCTGTGTTAGATTTTCTTTTAGCTCATCCATGCCATCTTCTACATCTTGTAATTGATCATCAATTTGAAGCATGAATTCCACAGAGTTTTGGAGCTCATCTGGATCCCAATCACTGTCAATTGCTATGGCACCCAGAATGGCTTCGAATAAATCAGCTTTAACTTTTTCTTGATTCCATACTTGATTATCAATATCACTTTGTCCCAAGTACATCATTGATTTGAAACCTAACTCTTCAATTCTTCTAGCAAGATTCGAATTGCTTACGATTTCCTTTTTCAGCTCAGTAAAGTCTTGCTCGTTTCGATGAGCTTTAATGCAGTACTCATCATTATCTTCTTGCTCATCATACGTATCCATTTGAGACTTGAAAAATCCGTATCTTTCAGCGATTACTTTGGTCACATAAAAATCCAATACTCGATCGCCTAAGAACTCTAAAACCTCATTGTTCTCCCCACCATATTCAGCTGAATAAGACTTTCTTGTGAAAGCTTGAAGCAGCAAATCTGTGTTCTTAAAATAGTAACTACATTTTCTTTGTACATCATCGATGTGTTCTTTTAAATCCTTCATTTGATTTCCTCCTATTATTTGT
>MIDA01000092.1 GCA_001830045.1 Tenericutes bacterium RIFOXYA12_FULL_35_10
AAGTTAAGCACTTCAGCGCCGACGATAGTTCCAAGGAGCAAAAATAGGTCGTTGCCAGGCAAACCTCACTTTATTAAAAACATATGACTCTTACATTTAAGTAGCGTCACCCTCATGATGTGCCTACATAGCTCAGTTGGTTAGAGCACCTGACTGTTAATCAGGGGGTCCTAGGTTCGAGTCCTAGTGTGGGCGCCACTTAAATCACAAACGGCAAAAGCCGTTTTTATTTTATATAAAGATATCAAAAAAAACACATGCCATTTGACATGTGTTTTTGTTCTATTTAAGTAGCAAACGTAAACTATTTAGGATAACAAGAATGGTAGATCCCTCATGTGCTATCACACCAATAGGAAGTTCAATCATTCCAAAGATATTTGATATTAGAAGGAATGTGATTACTGTAACAGAGAAGATAATATTTTGAAGAGTAATCATTCGTGTTCGTTTAGCAAGTCGAATGAGTTTAGGGATATTTTCAAGCTGATCGTTCATAATAACAATATCTGCAGTTTCTAAAGAAACATCGGTTGCGCTGCCCATCGCAATTGAAACATCAGCGATTGCAAGTGCTGGTGCATCGTTGATACCATCACCAACCATAATCGATTTACCAAGCTTTTCTTGATAGGCTTTCACATGTTTCACTTTATCTTCAGGAAGTAGATCTGATTCAAACGCATCAATTCCAGCTTCTTTAGCAATCGAATAAGCTGTATACTTATGGTCACCAGTCAGTAAAACAGGAGTAATACCCATAGACTTTAAATCTTGCATCACAACTTTAGCATTCGCTCTAATCGTATCCATTAAAGCAACAAATCCAATCGTTACACCATCTTTGATAATGGATACATTAGAATGACCTAATGTATTACAGCGATCAAGTTTCTCTTGAATTTCTGGGTGAATGGTTGTATCAAATTTACCAATCTGCCATAATACGTGATCAATCTTAGCTTCCATACCATGACCAGGTACTTCATTGGTTTTAACACTGGGCAACATGTATTTTTTATCTAAATGTTCAGTAATAGATTTTGCAAGTGGATGATTCGATTGTTTCTCTAGGGTATACAAAATGGATAAAACATCTTCTTTAACGAGAGAATCAATGATTTCAATACGAACAACATGCGGTACACCTGTTGTAATGGTTCCCGTTTTATCAAGCATAATGGCTTTAATTCCAATTAAACTTTCAAGTGGATGTCCACCCTTAATCAAAATACGTTTTCTTGCACCATTCGATAAAGCAGATAGCATGGCAGGTGTAATGGATGCCACAAGCGCACAAGGAGATCCAACAACTAAAACAATCACACCTCTATTAAATGCATAATCTTTTGTCCACCAACCAAACATTGGTGGAATAATCATCAGCGAAATCGCTAATAAAATAACCACATAGACATACCATTTTTCAAAGCGATCAATAAATGACTGAGACTTTGTCTTTTCATGTTGTGCTTTTTTAACAAAATCAACAATCTTTTGAACAACAGAGTCTTTTGGATCTTTTTCAGTTCTGACAACAATCGTGGACTCAATATTGATTGAACCGGCAAATACTTTATCATATGTATGTCTTTCGACGGGCTGGAACTCACCAGTAATTGCAGCTTGATTAAGTGATGTATTTCCTTCGATAATTTTTCCATCAACTGGAACTTGCTCACCGACTTTAACAATCACTTCATCACCAATCACTAAATCTGACACATTGACTAATATTTCATCATGACCAGTTCGTTTTAATGCCTGTTCTGGTGCAAGTTTGAGCAAACTTGTTAGTGCTTTTTCTGACTTTGAAGTTGCATAAGATTCTAAAACACCACTGATTGAAAAAATCATGATCAGAATCGCGCCTTCTGAATAATCACCAACGATAAATGCACCAAGTGCTGCAAGAATCATTAGAATCTCAACATTTAAAGACTTATTCTCTATTGTTTTTATAATTCCTTCTTTAGCTTTTTCATAACCACCAATGGCAAATGATAACCCAAATAGCAGTGCAACATACCACGGCTCTGGATGTCCTTTACTAAAGATAAACCCCAAGATAATGAATACAATTGATATCATTAATAGGGTAAACTCAGTAATGAGTTGTTTTCTAGTCATGATAACCTCCTAATCTTTTATACACATATTTTATCACATCTGTTATTCTATTGTATAAATAAAGCACCATATTATTATAAATAAGTGTCTTAATTAGAAAAGAAATGAATTAGGTGGTTTTAAATAAAGAGATATTAAAATCTTTATCGAATAAAAAGGTTTTCATCAGCAAAGACTTATTTTTTTTGGTATACTATTTACAGGAGATGATAAAAATGAACTATATCTATGAAAAAAATCGTATTTACGTCAACAATGAAGAAGGCAAAATGATTGTTGAAGCAACCTTCCCTTTAATCAAAGAAGGTGTTGTTGTTATAGATCACACGTTTGTTGACCCATCGCTTAGAGGTCAAGGAGTTGCATCAGAACTCATGCATAACGTCTATCAACATGTTAAAAAACAAGGACTAAAGGCTGTTGCTACATGTCCATACGCTGTGGTTTGGTTTAAAAAGCACCAAGAACAAACAGATATTATCGATGAAGAAACACAAGCCACACTCGCTCCTGAGTGCCGCATTTAATAAAGGAGAATACTAGTGAAACGTCCACTCTTAATTCTAGTTGCTGGTGGATCAGCGTCTGGAAAAAGTACCGTTGTACAAGAAATATTAGAGAAAGCTGGTCTTGATGAAGTTTTAATCATCAAACATGATGATTACTATCTTGATCAATCCAATCTTCCCCTTGAGGTTAGATACTTAACCAATTACGACCATCCAAGTTCACTCGATAATGAACTTTTATACAGACATTTAAATGAACTTTTATCTTGTCGTGGAGTTGATAAACCAACATATGATTTTGTTAACCACACGAGAAGTCTAAAAGTTGAGCATGTTGTACCTAAACCCATCATTATTGTTGAAGGCATTCTAATTTTAGAAAATGAAAAGATTAGAGAATTATCTAACATGAACTTATTTGTTGAACTTGATGATGACACGAGATTTATCAGACGTATGTTAAGAGACATGCGCGAGCGTGGGCGTTCTTTAGAAAGTATTATTACACAATATGAATCAACGGTTAAACCCATGTTTCATAAACATATTAAACCGACTAAGCGATATGCAGACGTCATTATTCCAAATGATAGAAAACATGACATCGCAGTTGATTTAATCGTTACAAAAATAAAGCAAATAATTGGAGAATAACCATGATACTCGTGATTGCAGCCATGCAAGAAGAAATTAAAGAAATCGCAAAAGAACTGAAACCACACACACATTTAGTCGTGACTGGTGTCGGTAAAGTCAATGCTTCACGTGCATTAACAGAAGTGTTGCACAAAGAACGTATTGAACTTATCTTTAACGTTGGATTTGCTGGTGCAAGCGGAGATTACCAAGTCGGTGAACTAGCTATCGTTAATCAAGCACGCTATCATGATTTTAATCTCACCATGTTTGGTTACGATATCGGACAGGTTCCTGGACACCCACAATACTTTGAATCAGATCATTTATGGGTCGATAAACTAAAAAAAATGTTTCCAAATATCAAAGAAGGAGAACTTCTTACTGGTGATACGTTTATGACCGGAATTCATGAAACAAACCTCCTTTTTGATATGGAAGGTGCAGCACTCTATCAAGTTGCTCACCACTATCAAATTCCCATGGTATCGATTAAAGTTATTTCTGATGTCATTGGTATGAAAGAACATATTGCATCCTATAAAGCGTTTGAAGCACATCAGGGTGCAAACCTACTCAATGAGGTTTATCAAAAAGTTTTTGGAGGAGAAAAATGAGAGGTATACTTGTATTAAGTCATCATATTGAAGATGGAGAAGCATTATCAACAAGAGCACTGCTTAGAAGAGCTGGTTTAGATGTGATCACCATCACCTTTGAAAAAACGCTTGATATTGAGACTGCTTTTGGATTAAAGGTAAAAGCTGATTATTTTGGTTCTGATATTCAGATCAACGATTATGATTTTATTGTCGTTCCGGGTGGTCGCTATGTTGCCCAAGTTGTTGATCATGATACCCATATAAAAGCATTAGTGAAATCATTTCATGAACAAAAGAAGTGCGTAGCAGCCATTTGTGCAGGTCCAAGATTTTTAGGTCAAGCAGGTATCCTAGATGGTGTCCACTTTACGGCGTTTACAGGTTCTGAAAAAGATATGCCAAAGGGCATTTATCATCCAGACAAAAAATCAGTTCGTGATCACCACATCATTACTGCAAGAGGTGCCGGTGCAGTATATGAATTTGTTTATGAAATTGTCTCATATTTAATCAGTGAAGAAAATGCTAAAGCATTACTCAATCAAATACTCTATTAATACTAAGGAATAATTTATGAAACATCGCTTTAAAGCATTATTTTGGCCAACCCTGATTGAGCTACTCTTTTTTATGTTGATGGGAACGATTGATACATTCATGCTTTCTCATTATAGTGATTTTGCAGTTGGTTCAGTTGGAAATTCGAATACAATCATTCAAATGTTTGCGGTCCTGTTACTCGTTGTAGCTAATGGGGTCGCTGTTTTAGTGTCGCAATATTTAGGTGCAAAAAAAGAGCATGTTGCTTACCGTGTGATGGGAAATGGTATTCTCATAAATTTCGCAGTTGGTGCACTATTAACCACTTTACTTGTCTCGCTTGCCCCAAACCTTCTACGCCTTGTTCAAACTGAAGAAGTTTTATTTGAAGGTTCACTCTCATACTTAAGAGTTGTAGGGTTATCCTTATTCTTTGTTGCGATGTCCAACATTATTACAGCATCACTACGTAGTTATGGTCATGCAAAATATATAACTTATGTCGTTATAGTCGCAAATATCGCAAACATCATCGGTAATGCTATTTTGATCAATGGTTATTTTGGTTTTCCTCGATTAGGAATTCTTGGTGCAGCATTATCAACACTCATTGTACGTAGCTTGATGGTCGTTGCATATATGATTATTGCATACAAAGTCATTGGACTTAGACCAAAGCATTTAAAATTTGATTTGGATACAACCAAGCAAGTATTAAAAATCGGTCTTCCAAGTGCACTTGAATCATGGACCTATACCCTCATGCAAGCAATCATCTTATCGATGATCAATACCCTTGGTGCAGAGTTTACGACAGCACGAACATACATCAATACGATACTCACATACATCTATATTTTTAGTTTAGCTTTTGCTGCAGCTAATGCTGTGATGACAGGTTACTACATTGGTGAAAGAGATTTCAATAAAGCACACAAAGAAACGCTAAAAACAGCCTTTAGAAGCTTTATTGTGGTCTTCATGATGACACTCTTGGTTAATCTCTTATCAGGCGTTATACTGGGATTTTTCACGAATAACGAAGTGATTATAAGTACGGCTAGACGTATCCTTTGGATTGCACTTATACTTGAGTTTAGTCGCAGTTTAAATCTGATATTCATTCAAGCATTAAGATCTGCTGGAGATACCACTTTTCCGCTTGTCATGGCTATTATAAGTATGTTTGGTATTGCAGTAACATTCGCTTATTTATTGGGTATTCATTTATCATTAGGACTATTGGGAATCTATATAGCGTATGCGATGGATGAAACAATTCGAGGTGTTATGATGTATACAAGATGGCAATCCAGACGTTGGGAAAACAAGAGCAGATATATCGAATCGACCATTTAAAAGAGATATTTTTTTTAACTTTAAAAGATTGTGAAAATTGATGAAAAAAGCCAAGATTTTATCTTGACATTTCGTTTTAAATTGGTATAATTATATATGCGCTTGGACGTTGGCCCGTTGGAGAAACGGTTAACTCACATGCCTTTCACGCATGCATTCACGGGTTCGAATCCCGTACGGGTCACCAATGTTTCAAACATAGCACCGCGTGCTTTGATATAGAGTTTAACTTAAACTCAACTATGTACCCATAGCTCAACTGGATAGAGCGT
>MIDA01000093.1:0-1018 GCA_001830045.1 Tenericutes bacterium RIFOXYA12_FULL_35_10
TTACGCAACATATTTTTCTTGAAAAAGTACTTAAAAATTCAAGTATACAATAAAAAAAACGGCAAAAAATGTAACAATTGTATAAAGTGTTGCAAATGTAACATGTCAGTGCTATAATTGAAATTAATGATATGACAACATCCAGTTGTGTTCAGATAATAATATGACGATAGGAGAATATGCTTATGATAGAAGTGAAAAATCTGACAAAAGATTTCGGATATAATCGGGGGGTTTTTGATATATCCTTTGAAGTTAAAGAGGGTGAAGTATTCGGTTTTCTTGGTCCCAATGGTGCGGGGAAAACCACGACAATAAGAATGCTCATGGGTTTTTCTCAACCCGATAAAGGAACTGTATCCATTAACAGCAATGATTGTTGGAAAGATTACTCTTCGATATTGGGCGAAGTCGGTTATATTCCTGGTGAGGTTGCACTACCAGACGGACTGAGTGGACTTGAGTTCATCGATATGATGAAAAAAATGCGGCATGCAGAAGAGTCTAGGGTTACTTACTTACTGGATTTATTTGAATTGAATCCAAATCAGAGCATGAAAAAGATGTCCATAGGGGATAAGAGAAAGCTGGCAATTGTATCAGCCTTCATGTCGGATCCCAAAATTTTGATACTCGATGAACCAACCAGCGGCTTAGATCCTATCATGCAAAATAAATTTATCGAGTTAATCAAAACCGAGAAGAAAAGAGGGAAAACAATCCTTCTTTCAACTCATATATTTGAGGAAGTGGATGCCTGTTGTGATCGATTGTCGATTATCAAGGAAGGTAAAATCATTTCAACGATTGAGACTGATATCATTAGAAATAACGAAAACAAAGTCTTTAAAATTGAGTTTTTGGAAGATAAAGGATATGAGCAATTTATGAAATCGGATTTGAACATTATCTATAGCGATAAAACTAAAAAGAAGGTGAGAGTAGCAATCAACGATAAAGAGATAAATCGTTTGATTAAGGAAGTCTCTGACAATCAGGTGAAATATTTTTCAGAGTC
>MIDA01000093.1:1032-5856 GCA_001830045.1 Tenericutes bacterium RIFOXYA12_FULL_35_10
AAGACTATTTCCTAAATTACTATAAAGATAGCGAGGTTGAGTCATTCCTATGAGCATGATTGAAATTAGAAACCTGACAAAAGATTATGGATTATCACGAGGTATTTTCAACATCGATCTTGAAGTGAAAAAAGGTGAAATCTTTGGTTTTGTTGGAACTAACGGAAGTGGTAAAACAACAACGATCAGAAACATGATGGGTTTTATCAGACCGGATAGCGGAAGTGTCTACATAATGGATCATGAGGTGAACTATGACACAACTCAAATCATGAGACATATTGGATATGTGCCAGGCGAAATAGCTTTTCCCGACATAGGTGATGGGGATGCGTTCTTGAAGAGTCAAGCAGAAATGATGGGATTAAAAACCATGGAATACGCCAAGTATTTAATCAATAAATTTAAGCTAGACACCACAGCAAATCTAAAGCATATGAGCAAAGGCATGAAGCAAAAAACGGCCATCGTACAAGCGTTTATGGCTGAACCGGATATTTTAATCCTGGATGAGCCTTCAACCGGACTTGATCCACTCATGCGAGAAACATTCGTAGATGTATTGATGGAGGCAAGACAGAGAGGTGCTACCATATTTATGAGCAGTCATGTGTTTGAAGAGGTAGAAAAAACATGTGATCGTGTCGCACTTTTGCATAACGGGAAAGTATTAGATATCGTGGATATGAAAAAGATTCGTCACAACGAAGTAAAGACATACAAAGTTGGATTTGAAGACGAAAGAGATTATCAAAATTATGTGAATTTGAATCTCTACATAACGTCAAAAAATGATAAATATATGCAAGTAACCGTCGACATCAAAGACGCTCAAGTAAACGAATTTATGAAGGTATTAGCGCAATTCAATTTAAAATATATCAAAGAAGTAAAATACACGCTCAAAAAGTATTTTTTAAAAAAAATAAGTGAGGACAACGAAAAATGATCAGTATACCATTATTGAAACAATCCATCAAAGCGAATTGGGGTCTTTGGACAGCAACAACCCTGACATTGATTTTGCTTTACGTCGTTATCAAATTTGCTATGGGGTTAGTCACGGTTTCAGGTGATGCAGACCCAAACATATTGATCCCATATATCATCGCCTTAGAATCCGCAGGGCTGTCACTCGACGGACTCTTTACTGCGATCGGTTTGAATCCTGACATCTTGACAGGCATTGCATCGATGGATTCAAATGTTCTGGTTAGCTCAATTTTTTATCCTGTTGTGTCGGTGCTGATGCCCTTGGTCTACACGGTTATAGTTGGGAATAAATTGTTTGCCAGTCAAATTGATCGAGGATCCATGGCGTTTGTTTTATCCACTTCGATCAAGCGATCCAAGATAGCGTTCACGCAAATGTTCTTTTTCATCATGTCTTTAGTAGCGATGTTTATCTTAACAACCATCGTGGATGTTATCTTAGCATTAACCATCGAAAATTCATTAGCGATTGACCACGTTCTGTTGCTCAACCTAGGTCTATTCATATTCACGGTTGCCATGGGATCGATTACGTTCATGTTTTCTGCGGTTTTCAACTATACGAAGCATTCGATCTCTTTAGGTGGAGGTGTAGCGTTAGTATTTTTCATATCTAAAATATTAGGGTTGTTTGGTTCTGATCTCTTCATGAACATGGGGATTGGTATCGAGCCCATGGGATACTTTAATAACATCACGATGATCACGCTGTTCAATACGACCTCAATCTTGGATGGGTCATCCACCTACATCATGCACTTTGCAATTCTGTTACTCATTTCAGCGATGTGCTTTACAGTAGGCACGCTTTGGTTTACAAAAAAAGATATTCCAGTTTAAGGATCGTGCATAGTAGGATATCATGAAGGAGGGATGCAATCAGTGAAAAAAATAATTATCTTTGATTTGGATGGAACTTTGAGCAACAATGTCGATCAGTCTGAACTCATATATGAACGAATTTCAAAACGATACAAACTAAAACAACTATCCAAAGATGGAATTCGAGAATTAAAAACGAAGCCAGGTTTAAAGCGGTTGTTCGATTTAGGTGTTCCGATATATAAATTGCCTAAATTGTACAGAGAATCGCGTGATATTGCATCTGAATTTGTCGATGATTGCACGATCATCTCAGGAATGAAAGAGCTCTTAGTGAACCTGAATGAAAGCAAGGTTAAATTAGCCATCGTTTCTTCAAATAGTGTTTCAAATATCAATAAAATATTATCAAATAATGATATCAACACATTCTCCTTCATTGAGGGGAAGGCTAGCATGAAAGGAAAAAAACGCAAGATTAAGAAACTGCTTCGAAAACATGGATATGATCCCGAGGACGCCATTTACGTCGGTGATGAAATTCGAGATGTCTTGGCTTGCCGATCAATTCCCATCGAAGTGATCGCGGTGACATGGGGATTTGAGACGAAAAACGCTCTGGCAAACTCAAATCCCGATTACATTGTCGAGACGATTGAAGAATTATCCAGTTTGCTGATGAATAAAACTGGTGGTCATCGAATCATTAAGAATCGCAGTAGAAAGGTAGAGAAACCATGAGAAAAAGAATCGTGATTGACACTTCAACAGGCGGATTAGATTATTATCCATTTGAACATGGCATTGAGATATTGCGTATTAAGATCAATATCAAAGGTCAAGAGTATGAGGACGGATTAACACTAAAGGCAGATCAATTTTATGATATGCTTAAAAACGATAAAGAACTATTACCAAAGACCAGCCAACCATCTGTTGGCGATGTGATGAACATCTTTCAAAAATTCTTAGATGAAGGTGTTGAAGAGATTTTTGTAGTGACCATATCGGCTAAGATGAGCGGAACTTATAACTCATGCATCATGGCTGCTAAGGAGTTCGAAGGGAAAATAAAGATTAAGGTCTTTGATACGAAGACGGTCTGCTTTTCGGAAGGTATTTTCGCTTTGGAAGCTAAAAAGATGATCGACAAAGATTTTTCATTAGAAGAAATCGAAAACAAACTCAGTGACATGAGACATTTGAACACCATCTATTTTGCAGTAAACTCTTTAACCTATCTGGTTAAAAATGGACGCTTGAGCAATGCGAAGGGCTACATAGGCAAACTTTTAGATATCAAACCGGTGTTACAGGTGCAAGAATCTGGGGAAATCGTTTCAATTGGCAACAAACGAACCATCAAATCCGTCCTATCTTCAATCACATCGTTGGTCGAAGAATATGTCGATCATCGTCCATATCAGGCATATTTAATCTATACAGCGAACCCTAACCTGAAAGCTCATTTCGTTAGTATGATTAAAGAAAATCTCGGATTAGAAAACCTGTATGAATCACCGTCGACTCCGGTGGTTGGTGCACATGTCGGTCCTGACGTGATAGGCATTGGGATTTTTATTGGTGATCATTTAGAGGTAGGTAGGAAAAATTGATGAAAGAAAACATACAGGTTACTAGAAGCAAAGAGTGGATATATAATGCACTCATGTTCTTACTTAAAAAAAATGCTTTTAGAAAGATATCTATTGATGATATTACAAAAGAAGCAGGTGTTGCAAGACCGACATTTTACCGCAACTTTGATTCGAAAGAAGATATAT
Source organism: Tenericutes bacterium RIFOXYA12_FULL_35_10 (assembly GCA_001830045.1). Lineage (GTDB taxonomy): Bacteria > Bacillota_I > Bacilli_A > Acholeplasmatales > Acholeplasmataceae > Peloplasma. Next base: position 4,632 of record MIDA01000093.1, read on the forward strand.
TGCTCGATCAAGGACGAAAAATATATGAACGTTTAATGTTGGATCTTGAAACGGACATGAATAATGACAATCCAATTTTCCATTCGATTAAGAAAATGGTCATAGTTTTCAATGAGTATTCCGATTTAATCGAAGTACTCATCACCAACAGCCTAGAATATCTTATCTTCCAGTCCTTTGAAGCTGAAATTTCAAAATTATTGAAAAAAGTATTTGATATTGAAAAGGAAGATAAATATAAAGCACGGTTTTTTGAAGGTGCACTGTTTTCTGTTGTGGTTGAATGGATTAAAAATTCAAAGTCTGAATCCGTTGACGAAATGACTGAGATTATATATAATCTTGTCACATTTAATAACACCTTGTAATGAATTGACCAGTAGATCGACGGCGGATTATAGATCAATCGTACAATTTTTAGTGGGATCAGCACTAATATTTAATAGCTATACTGACTTCAATTATTGATTACTTCAATCCATTTTGATAAACAAACTCGCAAGAAGTTGTATAGATTTTGAGATGAAAACCTATTGTTTGTGAAAGGAAAAAAATGTGAATAAATTAGGAATTTGTTTATCTGGTGGAGGCGCAAGAGGAGCATATCAAATCGGTGCGCTAAAAGCGCTTGAAGAACTGGGCATTTTACAAAAAGCGAGTGCGTTTTCTGGAGCTTCGATTGGAGCGGTTAATGTTACTTTTGCAGCCATTGGTTCACTTGATTTAGCAATGGATATTTGGTTCAACGTTCCAGAAGCGCCACTGGGAGAAAAAACTGCAATTATAAAGACCATCAAGAACGAGAGATTAAGATTAATTGATAATGGTTTGTTATCAATTAATAAGTTGAATGAGTATTTAAATGAGTATTTGAATTTTGAACTATTGACAAATAAAGATATCTATATTGCAGTCTCTGAAACCGGTGATACTGATAAAGGATTTACTGACTTGTTGAAGTCTACCATTAAGCATTACGTTCATAGAGAATCACAAGTATCGTATGTACCACTTAAAGAGCTAGATAAAAATATGCAAATCAATACGCTTGTTGCCTCGTGCTCAATACCCATAGTGTTTCCACCTGTTATCACTAACAATAAAAAATATAGGGATGGAGGGTATTTCGATAACACCCCAGTTCAACCACTAATTGATATCGGTTGTGATGAAATCATCTGTGTCACTGTTTCAGCATTATCCTCATTGCGATCGAAAAAAAAGA
>MIDA01000094.1 GCA_001830045.1 Tenericutes bacterium RIFOXYA12_FULL_35_10
TTCTTTGAGCACGACGTCCAATGATTGCAATCTTCTTTTTATGTGCTAAAGAAATATCAATAGTACGTTGAATCTTTCTTAAATCAGATGAAAACAATGAAACAATGATTCTACCATCAGCGTTTGCATAAATACTGTTTAACCGGTGGTTTAAATTCATGTTCACACCACCATTAAGTTCTAACGTTGATCCTAACGATTCAGTGAGTAAAGCTAACACGTTTTTTTCTGATAATTCATTAATCTTTCTAAAATCCGTTTGATATTTAATATCCGAACTTTGGTCAAACGTAAAATCAGATGTATAAACGATCACACCGTCAATCGTATGAATCGCAATCCCTACGGATTCAGGAATGGAGTGCGTCGTATTAAAGAAAGTTACTCTCACATTACCAAATTTAATGATTGAATTTTGTGAAATCGTATTTAAAGTAAGTGTATCTAAAAGATAGCCTTCATCTTTAAGCATATCCATGACAATTTGCATGGTGAAATTCGTTGCGTAAACAGGAACATTTAAATCTTTTAAAAGATGTGGAAGTGCTGCAATATGGTCTTCATGAGCATGCGACAAAAAAATACCCTTGATTTTATCTTTAACGCGAATTAATACGCGATAATCAGGGATGATTTCATCAACGCCATAAAGTTCAGCACTCGGATATTTAATCCCAGCATCGAGAATAAAATAGGCTTGATCGACTTCAACGACGTACATATTTTTCCCGTTTTCACCGAGTCCTCCTAATGCAAAAAAACGAATCTTACTCATATAAACACTTCCTTAGCAACGGTATTGGCTACGCATATTATACCATGATTTTTTGATTACTCAATCTTTTTAACTCATAACTATGTTATGATGATATTAGGTGAAAAACATGATCAACTACCCAATCAAACGTAAAGCACAAGTTAAAACAACGAATTATGCAAATTTAGGGATGACTTTAGAATCTGATATTGAAGCGAGCAACACCTATTATTTAAATCATGGGATTGCTGTGATTCATAAAAAACCAACACCCATTCAAGTTGTTTCTGTCAGTTATCCTGCGCGTAATAAAGCAAAGATTACGGAAGCTTATTACAAAACACCTTCTACTACTGACTTTAATGGCGTTTTTGAGGGGCATTACATCGACTTTGATGCCAAAGAAACCAATTCAAAAACATCGATGCCACTTAAAAACGTTCATCCGCATCAGATTGATCATCTTCGTGCAGTATCTAAACAAAAAGGCATTGCATTTTTAATTGTTCATTTTAAAGTCTATAATGAATACTTTTTATTACCTGCACAAATCCTTTTTGAATATTGGGATGAACAACATACAGAAAAGGGACGAAAATCCATCCCTTATGAAACATTTAAAGAAAAAGCATTTTTAATTCCTTTTGGTTTTCAACCGCGTCTCGATTACTTAAAAATAATCAAACAATCATTTCTGTAATGGTTGACCTATCATCGGTTCAAAAATCATTTTAATGCGTTTTAATGTTAAGAAACTAATGATCATAACAGTCAGTGTTGTTGTAAATATGTAAATGAAGTTATAGGATAAACTATAAAGCCATAACGATTCACCAACAAACGCGAAAATGCGTGTTGCCAGATTTGGAGCTTCTTCACCAAGTTCAACTTGACTTGAAGCATATGCAATACTACTGCCCCATAAAATGATACCGGAAAGTGTTGATGAAATAAGGCGAATCGCACTCACAAAAACTAGTGATAAAGCTAATTTCTTCTTAGAACGAAGTGCATCACCAAATAAACCCGCAAGTCCAAATGCCATAAACGGAATCACATAATCAAGTAACACTAAAGATAAAATCTTAAATGCACTCCATGTTTCTCCTGTCCATGATTCTAAAGTGATTCTTAACGTATCTAAATACACTAAATAGTCAAACCCGAAGTTATATAATGCGTAGATAAAACCGCCTATTAACCCGTATTTGAGCCCAAACAAGATTCCGATGAGTACTAAAGGAAACATCGATAATCCAAAGAATTTGCCGCCAAATGGCATGCTCAAGTTTAAACCTGGTATACTTGATACAATCAGGTCCAAAACGATGGCGACCGCAAGCAAGTTGATGGTCATTAACATCCGTTTTGTTTCAGTCTTTAAAGTCATTTCTTTTCCTCCTAGAAAATAAAAAATTTCTATGGATAACCAAAGAAATTGATAGTAGAATAAAAGTTATTCATCGCCTATCCCTCCGCTGGTATGATCCAGATCAGGTTCGCGGGTCGACTTTCGTCCTCTCAGCTTATAGCTCCCCGTAGTGATCATTAGTATTATAACAGTATTTAATTAGAAAATCAAAGTATTCGATAAGGAGTATTCGTATGTCAACAGAAATAATCGCATCACTCATCTTAACAGCCTTGTTTTTGCTCTTTTTGATCCCAAATTTTAAAGTGGTTAAAGAGCATGAAGCTTTAGTCATTGAAAGGTTAGGTTCATTTCATCGTGTTATCGATCAACCAGGTGTTCACTTTTTGATTCCACTCATCGATCGTGAGATCCAAAAGGAATCACTTCTTCCACAAACAAGATCGATAGAAGTTAATGATATGAATCAAGTGTTAACCTATCAATACATCTTCAAAATCACAGATATCAAAATGTTTTGTTATAAAGCAACCGAACCTTACCGTATCATGGAAGGTGAAATGAAACATATTATTCTAAATCACACACATTATGAATCAAAACTTCAAGAACTACTCTTAGATTACGGATGTGAACTGATATCAATCGATGAAAATAAATAAAAATAATTTTTAATAATCACTATTGCAATTTCAATAATTAGGCGTATAATGAAAGTGTAAGGAGTGATTACTATGAACATCGTATGGTTCAACGAAAAACCAAAAGATTGTATCGTCACCATTGCCGCAGGAAACATAACTCTCAACAAGCCTGCAACTAATTTCTTTGAAAATGCATATAGCGTGCTGCTTGGCATTGAAAAGAACAACCAACTGATTGTCATTAAACCTTTAGTCAAAGCGGAAGCGGTTAAGCACGACATTCCAGAATCAAATAAATACAAGATTACCGTGCGTACTTCGTATTCTCGTATTGCCAATAAAGCCTTTATTGATGAAGTTGGAGGTTTGATTAACATTGATTTTAATCAAACGACCAAAAAATATAAAGCCAATTGGCAGCATAAAGATCAATTATTATTAGTTGATCTAAAGGAGGAAGTGTAGTATGTTAGAGTACATGATCTGGTTTTGGTTAGCGCTCTTCGTTGTCGCTTTGTTAGTTGAAATAATGACTGCAGATATGATTAGCATTTGGTTTGCGCTTGCTGCAATCCCAAGTTTCATCATCGCCCTAATTGATGGAAGTATTGTGTGGCAAATCATTTCATTTATTTTCTTTACCGCGGTTCTTCTGATTTTAACACGACCTGTTGTTAAAAAATACCTTAAAACCAATGAGATCAAAACAAATGTGGATGCCATGATCGGCATAACCGTGAAGGTAATCAAAGACATCACCCCCAATGATGTTGGCCGCGTTGTTGTGCGTTCATTAGACTGGGCAGCTGTTTCAAAAGAAACAATCGTTGTTGGAGAGTTTGCTCGTGTTTTAGATGTTGATGGTAATAAGTTAATTGTTGAAAAAATAGAAAAATAAAGAAAGAGGTAATTTCCTATGACTGCATTAAATTTATTCTTCCCTGTTTTAGCTGTTAGCCCAGGGGCTGTTGCTGGTTTAATCATTGCATTTCTCGTCGTCTTGATTATTGTTGCGATGAGCTTTAGATTGGTCACACAGACTAAAGCTATGATTATTGAACGTCTTGGTGGTTATCATAAGACATTGGGCGTTGGTGTTCACTTCATTATTCCAGTGATTGACCGTGCCAAAAAAGTCGTATCGCTTAAAGAACAAGTTAAAGACTTTGATCCACAAGCTGTTATTACTAAAGATAATGTTACGATGCAAATTGATACTGTCGTCTTCTTCTCAATCACCGATCCAAAACTTTATACCTATGGTACAGAAAATCCAATCATGGCGATTGAAAACATTTCAGCGACCACATTACGTAACATCATTGGTGATCTAGACCTTGATGAAACATTAACATCAAGAGATTTAATTAACACGAAGATGAGACAAACATTAGATGAAGCAACCGATCCATGGGGTATTAAAGTCACACGTGTTGAAGTTAAAAACATTATCCCACCTAAAGATATTAGAGAATCTATGGAAAAGCAAATGAGAGCTGAACGTGAAAAACGTCAAAACATCTTGATTGCTGAAGGTGAAAAACGTGCAGAAATCCTTCGTGCAGAAGGTGATGCTGAATCACTTCTCTTAAGAGCTGAAGCAAATAAGAAAGAAAAAATTCTTCAAGCTGAAGCTGAAGCAACTGCAATCTTTAAGATTAAAGAAGCTGAAGCACTTGGTATTAAATTGATTAAGGAAGCTGGCGCAGATTCTATCGTCATGCAGATCAAATCACTTGAAACGTTAGCTAAAGTTGCAAACGGTCAAGCAACAAAACTTGTTGTTCCAACAAACATTACTGACCTTGCATCAACTGTCATGATGGCATCTGAATTTGCAAGAAATCAAAAAGAAATCGAGCCTAAGAAATAGTATTTCATCAAGCTAAGAAAAATGCGCATTGGGGGATGCGCATTTTTTGTTATCGTTATTTAGAGAAAATAATGAGAGGAACTTCCATTTCATCTTTGGTTAAACCTGCATGATGTGCTAAAAACTTTATATCACTACTCATTGACATCATCTGATTTGAAGTTGCTATAGCGATGTAATCACCTAAAAACTGATCGATCATCTTATGTTTTTTACCTTCACCAAAAAGCTTTTTATCTAAAATTTCTTGTTTCGATAACAACATAAAATGTCTTCCATAGGTCTCTTCAAATTTTTCCTTAAATCGTTTTAAGTCATGATGCTTAACAAAAAAATTGGTTGCTCTTGCTTCCATGGATGGTTTTCGTCGCATCATCTCCATCAATTCTTGATTTTCAAAAATGCGAACCTCTTCAACATCAATCAAGCCATGATCTGCTATGACAACAATCGTTGTTCCTCTAGCTACAAAGAAAGCCATACGTTCAACTTCTTGATCAAGATCTTGAATGACTTTTTTTGTCTCATAGGCATCAATTCCAAAATGATGTTCGGTTAAATCTGGTTCTGTCCAGTAAACATAGGTAAATGACTGATCTTTTCTACGTGTAATATCAATCACTTTATCAACTTGATCTTTAAACGTTTGATAACCATCTTCTCTAAACGCTGGAAATAGTTCATTTAAAGATACTTCAGGTGAGCCACGTTTAATCATTTCATAGAGTGAGGGGTATTTTAAATATTTCTCTCTAAAACTAAATTCAAAGTTTTTAGAAGGATCATAAAAATCTTGATTTGGAAAAAGTGCAATGTGCGCATCTTCTTTTGGAAAATAATGAACCCACCCTAAATATCCAGATGCAATTGGTGGTAGTCCTGATAAAACGGTGGTGGTTGCAGCTACCGTTGTTGGTGGAAATACCGATGTAATCACATCTTTAAGATGTGTTAACAAAAAAGCATCCTTAAAAAGATGCTTATGTATGATATTGACACCCATGCCGTCTAAAAGAACGAGGACAATGTGTTTCTTATCCTTGAGTGCTTCTTCTAAAACCGGTAAGGTTTGATATGGGGTTTCTGCATGGTAATGCTTCAAAATGGTTGCCGTTACATTTAAAATCGAATGTGAATAGTTAGGCTCCATAAACCCTCCCCTATTTTATCGTCTTATAAATCAGTGGACGTTCAACTTTCTTTGATCCAATCGTTATTGCTTTTAAAACGAGAGACGCTGCTTCTTCAATACCTTTGTTTTGAACATAGAGTGTTGCAAGCACATCACCTTTTTTAACATATGAACCTATTTTTTTGTGAAGATCAAGTCCAACATCGAGTAGAACATCATCTTCTTTCTTTTCTCTTCCTGCACCAAGTCGCATCGCTGCTTTTCCGATATCAAGTGCATTCATATCAACGATATAACCTTCTTGATCAGCTTTAACGGAAACTGTCTTTTTAGAAATTAATGATTCTGGATGCTTGATTGCATTCAAATCTCCGCCTTGAGCTTTAACGAGTTCTAAGAACTTTTGATATGCTTTTCCGTTGTTAAGTGCTTCAATTAATCTTTGTTTAGCCCGGTTAAAATCAGTTTCTAGTTCGGCATCACATAAAAGATGGGCACCAATCTCAACTGTGACATCCACTAAATCCTGTGGACCTTTACCTTGTAATGTCTCAATGGCTTCATAAACTTCTAAACCATTACCAATCTTATGACCAAGAGGCTCATCCATACCTGTTAAAATGGCTGTCATTTTCTTACCAGCGAGTCTTCCGATGGAAACCATAAGTTCAGCTAATTTAACTGCTTCTTCTTCGGTTTTCATGAACGCACCACGACCCACTTTTACATCTAAAACAATCGCATCTGCACCACTCGCTAGTTTCTTAGACATAATGGAGGATGCAATTAATGGAATAACATCTACGGTTGCTGTTACATCCCTTAATGCATATAATTTTTTATCTGCAGGGGCAACATCACCACTTTGTCCAACCACTGCAATACCTATGGTATTCACTTGATTGATAAAATCTTCAATCTTAAGCTCGACTTTGTAACCTGGAATACTTTCTAATTTATCAATGGTTCCTCCGGTATGACCTAAACCACGTCCACTCATTTTAGCAAATTTAACACCTAAACTTGCTAAAAGAGGACCTAAAACCAAGGTCACCTTATCACCGACACCACCCGTTGAATGTTTATCAACTTTAATGCCTGGTATGTCTTTTAAATCAATCACATCACCAGAATCTCTCATTGAAAGAGCTAGGTATGTTGCTTCTTCATCATTCATCTTTTGAAAATAAGTTGCCATTAAAAAAGCACTCATTTGATAGTCAGGAATATTACCTTTAGTATAGGATTGAATGAGATAGTTTATTTCTTCTTGTGTGAGTTGAAAACCATCGCGTTTTTTTGCGATGAGATCTACGATATGCATGTCATCACGTCTCCTTATGTTTTATTTTATCATAAATGATAATGTTGTTGTTAAATGTTGTGTTATAATGAACAAGGTGAAAAGAGGTATGTGCATGTTATTATCGATCGTCCGCCATGGACAAACTTACTATAATGCATCCGGCCTTGTTCAAGGTCGTATCGATATCCCATTAAATGATACGGGTAAGGAACAAGCAATCGAACTTGGAAAGAGTTTAAGAAAACGTCACGAACATTTTGATGTCATTATGGCTTCTCCTTTATCAAGAGCATTAGAGAGTGCAACACTCATTGCAAACGAATTAGGATATCATGATCCAATTGAAACAGATCCACGTTTTGTTGAACGTGATTTCCATCATTTAGATGGAACACCTGTTGAAACAGCGATGCCCTTAGTACGCTCTAAAAATTATCAGTTTGAAACCTATGAAACAGATCTTCATTTAATTGATCGTATACAAAAAGCTGCTTTCGATTTAGCTAAACGTCATGCGCATAAGTCCGTTTTACTCGTTGCTCATTCTCACGTCATTAAAGCACTCATGATTTATGCAGATCCTGTGTCTTACACATTTGCAGATCTTATTAAGCATGCTGATGTCGTTACATTTGAAATCACAGACGACACGATTAAAGTCATGGGAAAAAAATAAGGCTCACTGAGCCTTATGATTTTCTTGAATGAGTTTATCATTAATGATATGAAACATTAAGTCAGCGACCTCACTGGTCGTTTTTTCTTTAATAGAGTCATATTTAACAACAGGGTGAATTAAAACTTGAATTTTCGTTCTACGCCATGGAGCTCGATGCTTGATTAAGGTCGTTCCTTGAATAGATACGGGCAGTAAATCTGCACCAGCTTTCATCGCAACCCGGTAAGCACCTGCGCGCATCGCAACCATTTTTTCATCGTTACGATCTTTAATACCACCCTCAGGGAATATGGCCATCGCCATACCATCTTTAATGACTTTAATCGCATCCACCATCGCTCTTGCTGTGTTGCGGTCGCTTGATCGGTCAATCGGAAATGCACCTAAATATTTAAGCCATAACCCAATGAGTGGTGCTTTATAAACACTCATTTTTGGTGTAAATGTCGTAGGTCTTCTCATGAATTCAAAAACGATAAAGGGATCTGCATAGGATTTATGGTTTGCATAAACACATAAAGGGCCTTCTTGAGGAATATTTTCTTTACCTTTGATTTCAATTTTTAAGCGCATGAAAAAGATAATGAGCCAATGGCTTGTGCTACGTGACAAATAATATTTATACCGATTTGAGAATTTGGTATATTTCATGTATGGAAAATGAGCTAGGATAATGAGCACCGTTCCTAAAAAGGATGCGACTGCACCGAGGATAAACCATAAGATAATCCAAAAACCACCAAGCACATAAAATGACATGAGATACGTAAAAAGTGCCCATAACACGACATAGATGAACGAAATCATGATGAAATCCTTTCGTAAACCGCGAAGATTAAACCGTCTTCCATGGTTTTTTCGATCACTTTAAACTTTGATAAATCAAAGGGAGAAAAATAGACATTTCCCTGATGTCTGCCTAAGACATAAGTGATATAAAGTCTTTTGGCATAGGGGAGGGCGAGTTGATAAATGGTCTTTCCACCAATCACCATCACATCTTCTTTTGTTTCTTTAAAAAACTGATGAATATCTTTAACCAAATGAGCATCTGGATATGCTTTATCCACTAAATTAGCAACATAAATCTTTCCAAAGGGTAGTGGTTTTTCTTTATAATATCCTTTTAATGATTCATAAGTCATATCGCCCATTAAAACGGTTTGATTTTTCGTTTTCGATTTAAAATATGCTAAATCTTTTGGATAATGCCACGGAAGAACATTATCTTTTCCAATAAGCCAATTTTCATCCATTGCCCAAATTAAAGAAATCATACAGCCACCTTACCTTTGATTGCAGGATATGGATCATAATCTTTTAATTCAAAGTCTTCAAACTTAAAATCAAATAATGATTTAACATTTGGATTGATCGCCATAGTTGGACGCTTTCTAGGAGTTCTTGTTAACTGTAGTTCAATTTGTTCAACATGGTTTAAGTAGATATGTGCATCACCTAATGTATGTACAAACTCTCCAACTTTTAATCCTGTTACTTGTGCAACCATCATTAATAAAAGTGCATAACTTGCAATATTAAAGGGAACACCTAAAAAGATGTCTGCACTTCTCTGATAAAGCTGTAAGGATAACTTCCCATCGGCTACATAAAACTGAATGAGTGTATGACATGGCGGAAGCGCCATGTGTTTAATTTCAGCTGGATTCCATGCAGAGAGCATCATGCGTCTTGAATTGGGATTTTTCTTGATCTCATCTAAGATAAACTGAAGTTGATCAACACCGTTAAAGTTACGCCACTGCGCACCATATACTGGACCTAAATCGCCATGCTTTTCTGCAAAATCTAAATCTGATTTAATCTTAGCAACATACTCATCCATCGATTCGCCTTTGTAGTCACTTGACTTTTTGAAAGCCTCATAAGGCCATTCATTCCAAATACGAACATCGTTATCTACTAAATACTTAATGTTGGTATCACCTTGAATAAACCATAAAAGTTCATGAATGATGGACTTTAAGTGAACCTTTTTTGTGGTAAGCAATGGAAATCCTTCATTTAAATCGAAACGCATTTGATAACCAAAAACACTTTTTGTTCCAGTACCTGTTCGGTCCATTTTTAAAGTGCCATGTGTCATCACATGCTGACATAATTCCAAATAAGGCTTCATAAAAACCTCCTATTTAGCGAGTTCGTAAAGTGCTTCTGTGTAAATAATTGTTGCCAGTAATAAATCATCAATACCAATGAATTCATTCTTTTGATGAATAAATGTAGGTTTATCTAAGAAATGTGGTCCAAATGCTACACAGTTTGGCATAGCACGTGCAAATGTTCCACCACCAATGTTAATAGGTTTCGCTTCTTGGTCATTGGTATGTTTTTTATAGACATTCATTAACGTTTTAACGAGTTCTGAATTCGGATCTTTATAAAGGAGTAATTGATGTTTATCAACAGTGACTTCTGCATGATAAACTTTAAATGCTTGTTTTAATTTTAAAACGACTTGATCAAAATCAACATGATTTGGATATCTTAAGTTCAAATGGATTTGATAAGTCCCATTTTTTGATTGAAGAACACCCACATTATTGGTAAGTTCTCCCATTTCCTCGTCGGTATAACTTACACCTAGTTTTTTGCCTAAAAAATCATTTAATAAAAGATTTTGATACGCATCTAGCATGGAGCCTTTCATACCAACTTCGATAAAAAATGACATCATACGATCAATCGCATTTTCACCAAATTGTGGTGTTGAACCGTGAGCACTCTTTCCAACAACGTTTAATGAAATGACGCCATCTTTGAGTTCTGCTTTACCCACATAGTTATTCTTCTTTAAAAACGCTTGGAATAATTCAACATAATTTTTCGTTGGTTTTAATAATGCTGATGCATAATCAGGAACCATGTTATCTCTAAAACCACCATGGACTTCAATGACATCACTTAAATCATTTTTACCATCTACAAAGATTCTTGAAATACCTTTTTCAGCATAAATGAGTGGGAAGTCAGCATCTGGAATAAATCCTGAAACAGGTGATTCTGGATATACACTAAAATAATGTCTTACACAGCGCCAAGCTGTTTCTTCATCATTACCTAAAATAAGTTTAACACGCTTAGAAAGCGGTACATTGAGTTCTTTCAAGATCTTCATCGCATAATATGCAGCAATCGTTGGACCCTTATCATCTTCAGTTCCACGACCATACATCTTACCATCATGGATTTCAGCACCATAAGGTGGATATGTCCAGTCATTTCCAGCAGGAACAACGTCTAAATGCCCAATAATACCAACAAAATCTTTTTGTTTACCATATTCAATATGACCTGCATAACCTTCAAGATTAACCGTTGAAAAACCATCTCTTTCACCGATTGCAAGCATGAAGTCAAGTGCTTCTTTCGTGCCTTCTCCGAAAGGAGCACCTTTACGGTTTGCATCAAAAGTTGTTAATTCAGAATTGATTTGAATCAACTTTTGTAGATCTAAAATCAGTTGATCTTTACGTTTTAAAACTTCTTCTCTAAAATTGATTGACATCTTTATCATCTCCTTTCTTCATTGTAGCATAAAAAAAGACTGACTCCAAAGAAGTCAGCCGATTTATGTGAAAAATACGTCCTTTATTTAATCTCAATATCGCCAGTATCAACACTAACTTTAATAAGGATTGAACCCGTAGATGTTGAGTGTCTTGTCCCTTGATCTTGACCATCAACGGTGATGTCACCAGTTGTTGTTCTTAAGTCATAGCGGTACAAAGAAAGATCACTTGCTGTAAAGATTACATCGCCTGTTGCTGAATCCAGTTCAAACGATGTTCCAGTAACATGAGAAACCTCAATGTAACCTGTTACAGTATCAAGGATTAGATTTCCAGAGAATGCACTGTTAGATACTTTAATATCTCCTGTACCAACTTCAACAATTAATCCAGTTCCAGTAACTTCTGATAACTTCGCACTACCGGTATCCGTGTTAATCGAAATTGCAGTACCTGTAACATTTGTTAATGTCACACTACCTGTATTGGATGATAATCCAATTTCTTCTTCACTCACGACATTGGTTACCACAATACCACCGGTATCTGTATGCAAACTGAGTGATTTGACATTCGTATTTTCTAAAATGATACTTCCTGTATGGGAGATAAGTTCTACATACAATAGATCTACTGTCACATCTTGTTCAAGTTTAATACTACCCACAGCAGATTCAACATTTAAATCTAATACCCATGTTGATGGCATATAGACATGAACTTCAGTCAATTCACGTGGTGTAAACTTGAAATTCCAAACCCCGAAAAGTTGAGCTTTTTCATCTTGTTCAAAACTGTAAATGCCTTCATTTGTACCATCAAAAACCCATGTATCTTTAGTTTCGTGTTTGTAGTAGGTAATCGTCATTTCTGTTTCTTCAACATAATGTAAAATGACATCTCTTGTTTCTACGTTCACATTGAGTTCATTAATTTCTTCACTATGTGTGACTGTGATCATCTCACCATATGATTCTTCATCACTAAAAAATGCCCCTAAACTTGAAAATTCAAGTCCCATAAAAAATCCAACAACAGCTAAAATTAAACCTAATAAAATAAATCCACCTAAAATCTTTGTTAATACTCTCATTGTTATTCCCCTCGCTTATGCGCTAATTTTGAAAACCAGTAAATCATCTTTTTCCACATGATGACCATCAATTGGTAAAGCCATATGCCAATCAGCATGACAAAACCGAACATCATCAACCCAAAACCAACCAAACCAATCACGTTTGCTAATGATAGATTAGATCCAAACATTGAAATGATGTAAGATCCAAACCCAACAACACCACTAAATAATAAAACCCATGCTGTGATCATCATCGAAATCACAAAGATCAACATTGAGATATAAACGATACCAAGTGGTATTAAAAACGGTGTTCCAAGAAGTAACAATAAGAGTTGTCTCGTTGAACGCGATACTTTCTTGTAACCCTTATTCTCTCTTTTCATTAAAACTTCTGGCGTCATATCTTTAACGATCTTATGAATGTCATAACTTTCAATAACATCTTTTATCTTTTCACCATTTGCAAGACGATCGTTGATCATCTCTTCATAAAAACTCAAAACATCTTTCACTTCATCTGCATAAAACTGCTTATTCAAGGCGCGTTCTAATTCTTTTAACCATGTTTGCATCATTATAGCCTCACTTCATCAATATCTGATAGATGATTTTTATATCTTCCCATTCATGAAGAAACTCATCAATATGTTTTTTACCTTGAGCAGTAATTTGATAATATTTACGATTTCTTCCTTGAAATAATACATTGTACGTCTTTAATTCATCAATCTTTTCTAAGCGTCTTAATATCGGATAGAGTGTTGATTCACTAATCTCAATATATTCTGATAAGTCGCTAACGATCTTATAACCATATGAATCCCCCTTGGTCAGCATCGCAAGCACAAAGATTTCCAAGACACCTTTTTTAACCTGTTCTCTCATGATTCACCTCGTATACTTGCATTTCGATAATATTATACATTGCATAGTATAGGATGTCAATAAAAAAAGTTCATTTTTCTGAACTTTCTTCTTGACCCTTCCATTCACTCTTTTGAGAGTGAGATAAATACGTAATTCTTTCTGCAACCACATCGATTAAAGTTAATCTTTTTTCTTCAGTCACTTCATACTTCCATGTCTGAAGTCTTGCTTTGACTGCAACCATCACACCTTTAACGGCGTAGGGTTCAATCGCTTGTGCTAAACCTTCCCATACAGAGACTCTAAAGAAGTCTGTTTCATAATTACCATCCATGTTTTTAAATGGACGCTGCACAGCAAGATTGAAGTAGCTCACCTTTCTACCATCTTCAAGCGTTTTTGTTTCAGGGTCTTGTGCTAATCTTCCGATTAAGATGACTTGATTTAACATAGTTCCTCCTTGTTTATGGCTATTATATGTTTAATCAAATCAGTCATCAAGTGCACATTCTTCATGATAAAGATCAAATAATCTCTTTTTTTTCATCATTCTAAAATAAAACAACGCAATAAGAAACTTGATTACCAACTTTAAACCTTTATCAATAAAAAAAGCCTGATTTAGGCTTTTTTGTAAATGAGAATTGACATATTCTTTTTGGTAAGTTCATGGTAAGATGCTTTAACATCTTCAAACGTAATTTCTTTAAGAAGTGACACAACATCAAAAAGATTTGCTCCCATATGGTAATATTTGCCATAGAGATATGCTTTGTGTTCTAAATTGTTAAGTGCATAGATCACTTGACCCAAATAAACCTTTTGATATCGGTTAAACGCTTCTTCGGTTAATGAATTGATACCATCTTCAGTTAAACACGCAACTAAAACGCGTTTAAGTTTATTAATCTTCTTGGTTTCTGCATATAAGACAATGCTTTCAGCTTGTTTTTCAAAATTGGTTGAAATAGAAAAACTTTGATTGATTAAACCTTCTTTAAGAAGCGATTCAAACATCGTTGATGATGGACCAAGTAAAAGATTGGTCATCATAGCCATCGCGGTTTCGCGTTTGATTTGATCATTTGGTGATAATCTCTTTGTCTTTAATTTAAAGCCAATCATTAACTTTGAAATCGCTAAATCTTTAACTTCAACATGATATTTTGTAGAAATTCTTTGTGGTTCTTTAGGTAAAATTGTTTTTGGTTTAGGATATTTCAGCGGGTATTTTTCATCATATGCTTTAAAATAAGTATTTAAGGCCTTGAGATCAACTTTTCCTGCAATCACGATCAAGCGATTAGAAGGTCGATAAAACGTCTCATAGACATCTAAAAGGGTCTCATGTGTGATCTCCATGATAGAATCTAATGTTCCTCCGATATCATAACGCATCGGATGTTTTGCATACATATGTTCCATCAGTTGATTATGCATCACTGTATTGGGGTCATCTAAATACATCTTCAATTCTTCTGCAATAATGCTCTTTTCACTTTCAACATTGTCATGATGTATATAAGGTGTATCAATCATGTTGAGTAAATAATCAAGGGCTTCCATCACTTTTTTAGTTGCCATAAAAAGATAGGAAGTCTGATTATAAGAAGTCATAGCATTGGCATCTACACCCATCGTAGAAAATGTTGTAAATGCATCACCATCAGGCATCGCGAATGCTTTATGTTCAAAAAAGTGTGCTGTCCCATAGGGTGTTTGAAAAACTGCGTCTTTCTTTTTATAAGTTAAATCCATCGCACCATAAGGAACAGATAACTCGACATAAGTTGAATAGTAAGGTTCATCTTTAGGTAGGATATGAACTTGCATGCCATTTTTAAGTTTGATGATTGCAACATCCTCATTAAAATCTGAATAATATTGTTTAATCATTTTGCACCACCTTTTAAGACGTATATCGTATCAAGCTTCAAAAGAGATGCTGCTTTGTTCACATCAGTAACTGTAACATGTTCAATTTTTTCAATCTTATCTTCAATTGATTCATGATAATGTAACATTTCTCTCACAAACGCTCTTTTTGTCAGTGTTGACTGACTGTCTAGTGAAGATTTTAACTGATGGATATAATATGCTTTTGCATGTAATAACTCTGTATCTGTTATCCCATCTTTTTTTAAGACTTCAACAAGATTTTTCATCCGATCAAGTGCATGATCAATTTTAGATAAATCAATGCCTGAAGAGATCACAGATACACCTTTGTAGTAGTCGTAATTTGAAGAAATATCGTAACATAAGCCCTCTTCTTCACGTATCTGTTTGAAAAGTCTAGATTCAGGATAGCCACCTAAAATAATATCAAGAATAACAGCGGCATCATATAAAGAATCATGTCTATAAACGGGAATGACATAACCCATATTGACTATGGCTTGTTTCATATCCGTTTCTTCAACAACAAATTTGAGTTCACGAACTCCTCTAAACGATGTAATGAGTGGATAATCCTTGTTCTGATCTTTAAAGTGGTTTTCCAATCTTGAAAAATCAAGATCTTTCGTGTGACCGTTGACAACCATATAAACACGCTGTTTATCCATCATATGGTGATAATAATCTTCGACATCACTCATCTTTAATTTCTTAATATCTTTGAGTGTTCCAGATAAAGGATACTCATACGCATCACCTTCAAAAAATAATCGTGTGAAGCGCTCTCTTGCATAAGATCTTTTTTTATCTTTTAATGTTTCCCATTGCTCAATGAGCATTCTTTTCTCATCATCAAAAACATCTTGATTAAAGGAGTTATGTGAAAAAAGAACATCTTCAAAAAGGGATAAAGCCTGTTCAAAAAGGGTCTCATCTTTTACGATCTTAGGATCGACAATCGTCATCACAAAACTCATAACCGATAAATTACCCATCCGCTCAGTACGCCCTTTGATGTAGGCACCATAAAGGTTTTCCATTGTCTGGCTCATCTCTAGTCTTGATTTAATTTGATCAGTTGAAGATGTCATGAGACGTGGTAAAAGAAACCGATGCACGGCTTCTTTTTTATTGTCTAGGTCTACAAAGTAGATCGCGATTTGTATGGTTTTAAAATCATTTTGTAATCTAATCATTAGAGACTATGAAGCGCAAGTTCCATCATCTTTGTAAATGCTTCTTGGCGTTCCTTTGCTGATGTAGCTTCATGTGTCACTAATGAATCTGATACAGTGAGTAAACATGCAGCTTTTTTCTTTAATGCTTTCGCATTAGCAAACAGTGCAAATGATTCCATTTCAACAGCATCTGCACCAAATTTAGCGTGAATTTCTTTATATTCATCTGACTTAATGCGGTAAAACACGTCCGATGAATGAATTCTTGAAACATGCACTGGAATACCTGTTTCTTCACTTGCTTTCAAAATACGGTTATTTAAAACGGTTGAACCCGCTAAAATTTTTCTTGAGGAAATGCCCATTGTTTTCGCATAACTTGATTCAGAATATGCATCTTTTGCTAAGATGACATCGTAGAGTTTAAGATCTGGTGAATAAGCACCACAAGAACCAATACGAATGATCTTTTCAACACCATAAAATGCGAAAAGTTCATAGGAATAAATACCAATGGATGGCATACCCATACCAGAACCCATCACTGTGACTTTCTTCTTACCAAAATAACCGGTATAACCAAACATGTTACGCACGGTATTCACTTGAACAACTTTGGTTAAAAATGTTTCAGCAATATATTTAGCTCTGAGTGGATCTCCAGGCATTAAAACGGTTTTAGCAATTAAGTTTTGATCAATACAATCAATATGAGGTGTTGGAATCACTTTGATCTCTCCTTTGGCTTACAATATCGACACCATTTGATGTCCCAATGCGTGTAGCACCTGCTTCAATCATTTTCATCGCATCATCATAGGTACGTACACCGCCACTTGCTTTAACTTCAGCACGTGCACCTACAGTTTTCTTCATAAGTTGAACATCTTCAACGCGTGCACCATATGTACCAAATCCAGTGGATGTTTTAACAAAATGTGCACCTGCAGAAACAGCAATCTTAGATCCTCTTTCGATTTCTTCAGCGGTTAAATAACATGTTTCTAAAATGACTTTTACGGTACGTCCAGCTCCAGCTTTTACGATACCTTCAATATCTTTTTTAACTAAATCATCTTGATGAGATTTAAGTGCGTAAACGTTAATCACCATATCAAGTTCATCAGCACCATTTTTAACAGCTTCTAAAGCTTCAAAAGCTTTGACTTCAGGTTGATGTGTTCCATGTGGAAAACCAATTACTGTGCAGACTAAAACATCTGTATTTTTTAATTCTTGTTTGGCATAATTCACCCAAATTGGGTTAACACATACCGACTTAAAGTCATAAACTTTAGCTTCATCAACGAGTTTGTTGATTTGTTCTAAGGATACGTTTGCTCCTAATTTTGTATGATCAATCATTTTGTTAAGTTTCATGTTTTAAAACTCCCTTTCTTTTTTGAATAACATTTAAAAAATAATGACTTAAAGGACCATTAACCAGTGTAATCACGAGTGTCATAATAAACACTTGGTCCCAGAGTTGCCTTGTGTATATACCTAAAACGATAGCCATCAGTAAAAATGTACCTTCAATCATCATTTTAGATAAACCTAAGTGATGCACTTTACGGTTAATAATGAGCATCAGTTGTTCATAAGGTGCCATCATTAACCCTGTAGAAATGGTCATAGCAACACCAAATGTAATTAAAAATAAACTAAGTAATGCTAACGGAATACGGTAATAAAGTTCAATGAAGAAGACTTGTGGCATTTGGTCAAATACCCATTTCCATCCATCAACAAATACACCTACTGTAAATAGAAAACCAATGGATAGTATAATCGACCACTTCCTGTCGATGATAAAACAAATCACTGCAACCATCACTCCGGATAACACTGTCAGTGTCCCAAGGGATAACGGGGTAATCGTATAAACAAAGTAGTTAAAAGCATCAATCGGTGCTGCACCTAATCTCGCATACACGATGCCTACAATACCAAATGCGACGATGAAAAAGCCTGTCATCTGGATGATTATTTTTTTTGTCAAGAGTGCTCCTTCTTAGTCAATCAGTTTTTTTAAACTTTCCTTTTGGAATGTATGACTAATCTTCATAAATTTTTGTTTTTTCATGATGCGAAAGACTTTACCTGAAGTCTTTTTAGGAATAACTTTTGTTCCCTTAATAAAGCCAGGAACATCCATTGTATATTTTTCAATCAGTGGAAATAATTCTTCATAGCTAATGACCTTAATCTCATTAGCAAGTCTGTAAAAGATATAATCAAGATGCGGTGGGAACACTGTTAATGTATGTTCTTTCCATTCGATTCCAACGACTAAATCCTTTTTTTCAGTCACTAAGAAATGATATTTAGGTACGTAAGTATCAAGTTCTTTATAGTAGTTTTGAAGTTCGCCTAAATCATCTAAATATCTAAGCATACTCGATAACTTTTCTTTACCTAATATGCGGTAATCCGATAGCAAAATCGGGTTTTTGGTGATATATGCACGCTTGACCATATCAAAAACTTTTAAGACGACATCCATTTTAAAAGGGAGTACATCCTCAAACATTTCATTATAGACATGAAAATCAAAACGATCACACACTTTTTTAACGATTTCAAATACATGTTTCGCGATATAATCTGGTGTCAAAATGGGCATTTCCAAATGGAAATTTAAATCCAAGAATTTAGGTGATAAACGGTAAATATCAGGGACTTGTGATTTTGGCGTAATGACAAAAAGCGATTCATGTTGCAATCTTGGATGTGTGTAATAAAGTCTTACCGATTTTTCATCCATTTCAATATGAAAACCTTCAATCGATTCGAAGAAGGCAATCAATTGTTCTAAGTCAATCTTTCTTGATTTTTCTTTGAAAAAATGAATATTAAATAATGACATAACATCACCCCATCTTGCTTTTAGTTTAACACAATCATTCGACTTCTTTTAAGATTTCTTTTAACCATGCTTCATCTGTTCTTATGATCGAAAGTGGTGTAATCGAAATATAACCTTCTTCAAAAGCTTGAACATCGGAATCTAAACCTTCTTGATACTGAATGATTGAACTCTTGATGTGATAGACATCAGGACGTTCACTTTTCACAAATTCAGCATGTTGCAAACGTGAACCCATACGTGTCATTTTGACACCTTTGGGTCTTGGATGAGATTCTTTTGGGAAGTTAATGTTTAAAATACCTGGACCTTCATAAAGTTTAGCTTCAATGATTTCATCCATGAGTTTAATCGTTTCATCGTAAAGATAAGGCACTTTGGTATGATGAGCAGAGATTGCAATCGCATCGACACCTAAAACTTTAGCTTCCATCGCTGCAGCAACTGTACCCGAATATAAAATATCTTTAGCGATATTTTGTCCTTGGTTAATACCAGAGACAACAAGATCAAAATCGACATTAAAAACCTTTAAACCAAGACGCGTTGCATCTGCTGGCGTGCCATCAACAACAAGCGTTGCTGTCGATCCGAAAATCGGATC
This sequence comes from Tenericutes bacterium RIFOXYA12_FULL_35_10, assembly GCA_001830045.1. GTDB lineage: Bacteria > Bacillota_I > Bacilli_A > Acholeplasmatales > Acholeplasmataceae > Peloplasma. Next base: position 19,795 of record MIDA01000094.1, read on the forward strand.
AGTCATAAACGTTTCAATACGACTACGAATGGTAATCGCATGACTTTTCGCACTTTGATGATCCTTAGGTGCTGAAACATAGACATTACCAAAAGGTGCTAACGCTCTGACTAAAATGCCTAAACCTTCAGCTTGATAACCATCATCATTAACCACTAAAATGTTCATTTATTTCCTCCTAATACATGGTTGCAGCGATCACATAATCCATTTTCATGCACATGATCAACAACATTCCAGCAACGATCGCATGTTGTACCTTCTGCAGGTGCAACCACAAGAGACACTTCACTACCTAAGGAGACTTTAACTTTCGATACGATTAAGACTTGATGAAGCTTCATTTCAAGCGATTCAATCGCTTTTACATGTTTTTCAGTTAAAACCAAATCAATTTCAGCAGCAAGTGATTTACCAATTACTTTTTGTTCTCTTGCTTCTTCTAATTTCTTTAAGACAACTTCTCTAACTTCCATAAACGTATCAAATGAACTCATGAGTTTTTGATCAAATCGTTGTTTTCTTTCTGGCATGTTTTCTAGATAGACATCTTCTTCATGTGAGAAAGGAAGTAATTGATAAGCTTCTGATGTTGTATGTGGGATAATCGGTGTTAATAATTTTAATAAACCTAATGTTAAATCATAAATGGTTGATTGAACTGCACGTCTTTGAAGACTGTTTTCCTTTTCGATATACATGATATCTTTGGTGTAATCTAAGTAAAATGCAGATAATTCATTGGTCATAAAAGGAACAACACTTCTGTAAACACGATCAAACGCATAGTTTTCATATGCATCTAAAACTTCATTAACTAGTCCATCATATTTGATCGTCATCACTTGATCGATTTTTCCACGAGAATCAAATTCAACATAATGTTGCTTGGGGTCAAATCCATCTAAGTTTCCTAACATAAAACGTAATGTATTTCTGATCTTTCTGTATCCTTCTGCAATCTGTGTCATCATGTCATTTGAGATACGCACATCAGATTGATAATCAACGGTTGCAACCCATAAACGTAGAATATCTGCACCTTGTTGCTTCATAACGGCTAAAGGATCGACTGTATTTCCTAAAGACTTACTCATCTTTCTACCTTGGCCATCTAAAACGAAGCCATGTGAAACAACCTTCTTATAAGGTGATTGTTTGAATGCAGCAACCCCAGTGATTAAGCTTGAATTAAACCAACCACGATATTGGTCACTACCTTCTAAATAAAGATCTGCTGGGTATGGAAGACCATGTGACTGTAAAACTGAATGTGAAGTACCAGAATCAAACCAAACATCCATGATATCTGTTTCTTTTCTAAATTGACCATGAGGTGAACCTGGATGCTTATAACCAACAGGTAGTAAGTCTTTCGCATCTTTTTCATACCAGATATCAGAACCATGTGTTCTAAATAAGTTAGACACATGTGATAAAACGTCTTGATCAAGTATAGCATCACCATTTTCAGCGTAAAAGACAGGGATGGGGACACCCCAAGCTCTTTGACGTGAAATACACCAATCTTCACGACCACTGATCATATTTGAAATACGCACTTCACCCCAAACAGGGATCCAGTCAACCTTTTTAACTTCATCTAATAACTCATTTTTGAGTTGTTCAATGGATGCAAACCATTGTGGGGTTGCTCTAAAGATGACTGGTTTTTTTGTTCTCCAGTCATGTGGGTATGAATGCGTAAACTTTTCAGATTTTAGTAAAACATTGGCTTCAGCTAATGCTTTAACAATTTCTTCATTGGCAACTTCATAATAGAGGCCACTAAACTGTCCAGCTTCTTCCATCATATAGCCTTTATCATCAACAGGACATAAGATGTCTAAATTATACGTTCTACCAATACGGTAGTCATCTTCACCATGGCCAGGTGCGGTATGCACTAAACCTGTACCATCGGTATCTGTGACGTGTTCACCGACAATGATGGGTGATACTCTTTCATATAAAGGATGCTTATATTGTTTAAATTCAAGTTCTTGACCTTTAACCATGCCTAACACCTTAACATCTGTCCATTTTAAAATAAATTTTAAAGATGTTAATAAGGTTTCAGCAACCACATATTTTTTAGTATCAGCTAAAACAACCACATAATTAAAACGTGGATGAACTGAGATCGCTAAATTGGCAGGTAATGTCCAAGGTGTTGTTGTCCAAATTAAAAAGTTTGCATCTTTCAATAAACCATCTTTTTCGATGGATGGGAATGCAACATAAACCGAAGTTGATTGTTTATCTTGGTATTCAATTTCTGCTTCTGCAAGTGCAGATTCAGAAGATGGTGACCAATAAACAGGCTTTAAGCCTTTATAGATCAGACCACGTTCAACCATTTTTGCAAACACATTGATTTGTTCAGCTTCAAAATCAGATGTATACGTGATATATGGATTATCCCATTCACCTAAAATACCTAGTCTTTGGAATTGACCTTTTTGTCTTTCAACTTGTTCTTCTGCATATTTCTTACATAATTTACGGTATTCAACTAAAGAAATTTCTTTACGGTTGATCCCTTTTTTAGTTAAAGCTGTTTCAATGGGCAATCCATGTGTATCCCAACCTGGAATATAAGGTACATAATGTCCTTTCATCGTTTGATAACGCAAAACAAAATCTTTTAAGATTTTATTTAACGCATGTCCAATATGAATGTCACCATTTGCATAAGGAGGTCCATCATGCAAAATAAATGGTTTCTGATCCTTATTTTTCTTTAATACTTTGTTGTAGAGATCCAAATCTTCCCATCTTTTTTGGAATTCTGGTTCTCTAACACCTAAATTTCCTCTCATTTGAAATTCGGTTTTAGGCATGAGTAGCGTGTCTTTGTAGTCCATATTCTTTCACTCCTTTATAAAAATAAAAGTCCTTATTGCTAAGGACGAAATTGTTGTTCCGCGGTACCACCTTAGTTCCAGAATAAATCCTGGCACTTCATTCGTAATTGCTCAAAGGTGATACTCCCTATCGAGAGGCAGCTGGGCTTCCACCGTCCCCAGTTCGCTTTTTGCATCAACAGTTTGCGTGTCCTTCTCTTCGCAAGCTTTAATTGTTTTTTTATTCGACAAAATCTTTTAAAAAGTCTTCAATGCTACCATCATCATAAACATCTTTGGTAGCAAACATAAATACTTTTTCTTGAACATTGACTATTTCACCTTCGATGGCATAAACAATACCAGAGAAGAATGCAACTGCTTTATTCGCTTGATCAATATCAAGTGGTTCAAAGTTCAAGATCAGAGGTTGACCTTTTAACAGCAAGTCTGCTAAATTTGTTAAATAAGCATCATCATCAGAAGATAACTTATCAAAAACGATTTGATCTGACTTTTGGACAACTTTCTCTTCAATCACTTTGTCCTTTTTCTTTTTGTTAACTGAAAATAGTCCCATAGTCCCTCCTAATCGAGCAAATCCATGAATTTACGCCCTAGACGTAAGTGTGTTGTATGACATTTTAAGGCGATTTCATAATCGTTTGACATGCCCATGGAGCGGTAAGGAAGATTGTATGTTTTTGCAAGTTCATCACATAGATGAAATGCTTCTTCCGTTTTTTCATCATCTTCATCTTTACCCATGGTCATTAAACCGATTATCTCTATTTTATCATATTTTTTAATTTCTATAAGAAATTGCCCCAAATTTGCAGGGGAAATGCCACTTTTTTGTGGTTCATCTGTTAAATTAACTTGAATAAAACAAGGAATCTGATGTGTTGCATACTTTTGGATCTGTTCTGCTAAAGAAAGACGGTCTAACGTATGAAGAACATCAATTTTATTGATCATGTCTTTCACTTTATTGGTTTGTAAATGCCCAATGAAATGCCATGTTAATTTAAGATCGTTGAGATCATCCATTTTCTTTAGCATATCTTGAACTCTATTTTCACCAACATGTATAACGCCTTTTTCATGAAGTTGACGCATTTGTTTTGCATCAAAATATTTCGATGCACAAATCGTTGTCACATGAGGGTAAAACATTAGACGTTAAAGCGGAAAAGCATGATGTCACCATCTTGTACGACATAATCTTTTCCTTCAAGGCGTACACGACCATTTTCTTTGGCGATTTGTGGCGTTTTATATTTAATCAGATCGTCATAAGCTAATGTCTCAGCCTTAATAAACCCACGTTCAAAATCAGAATGAATAATACCAGCACATGCAGGTGCTTTCATACCCTGTTTAAACGTCCATGCTCTTACTTCAGGTTCACCTGCAGTAAAATAGGTTTTTAAACCTAAAAGTTGATAAGACTTTTCGATCACTTCATTTAAACCCGACTTTTTTAGTCCATATGCTTCTAAGAAAGTGACTTGTTCTTCAGGTTCTAAAGATGCAATTTCCATTTCAACTTGAGCGGAAATTAAAACGACTTCAGTACCTTCTTTGTGTGCACGATCTAATAAACGTTGATAATGTTTATTTTCTTTTGGATGATGAAGATCATCTTCAGAAACGTTTGCAATATAAATCATAGGTTTCATCGATAATAAACTAAAGTTTTTAATCATTTTAAGCTCTTCTTCTGTAAAATCAATGGTTCTTGGGCTTATTCCTTGATCCAGTGCTGACTTAATACGCACTAAAACATCATACTCTTCTTGAGCTTCTTTAATTTTAGCCTTCGCTTTTTTCTCTAAACGTGAGATACGCTTATCAATTTGTTCTAAATCAGCTAGACTAAGTTCAACATTGATTGTTTCAATATCACGAATTGGATCCACATTGCCTTCAACATGGGTGATGTTACTATCTTCAAAACAGCGAACGACCTGACAGATCGCATCGACTTCTCTAATGTGTGATAAAAATTGATTTCCAAGACCTTCACCCTTTGAAGCTCCTCTAACAAGACCAGCAATATCAATAAACTCATAAGCTGTTGGCACAACTTTTTTAGGCTTATATATTTTTTCTAAGACATCAAGTCTTGGGTCTTGCACATAAACGATACCGACATTCGGATCGATGGTTGCAAACGGGTAGTTTGCAGCAAGTGCTTCTGCTTTCGTGATGGCATTGAAGAGTGTGGATTTTCCAACGTTGGGTAATCCAACAATTCCTGCTTTTAACATGATAAACTTCCTTTCAGTAAAAAAGGCACAAGGCCTTTTAAAATTTTCCTTTTTTAATCAACCAAGAGGGCAGATTTCTCTTCTTACCTTCGGTTGGTTCATTAGCTACATCGTCTTCTTCATAAGATTGATTACGTAAACCAGAACGTGTGAGTTTCATTTGTTCATCAGAACTCTTATTAAAGATTTCAGATGCGAGATTTTCGATGGTTGAATCTTTCGCTTTTAGTTCATATCCGGTTGCAATCACAGTCACGATTAATTCATCATCTAAATCTTGGTTAACGGTTGTACCATAAATGATGTTTAAATCGCGGTCAGTTGCATTTCTAATTTCTGATAAAGCTTGTTCTGTTTCAAAAAGTGTGATGTTTGTGCCTGATGTAATATTAACGATTGCATCCGTAGCACCATCAATCGACACTTCTAAAAGTTTCGAGTGAATCGCTTTTCTTGCAGCTTCAATCGCACGGTTTTCACCAGATGCAATACCGATACCCATGAGTGCAGTACCTTTATTTTCCATCACAGTTCTAACGTCTGCAAAGTCAACGTTGATTAAACCCGGAATAGCAATAATTTCAGCAATCCCTTGTACACCTTGACGTAAAACATTATCTGATTCTCTAAAAGCATCAAGGAGTTGTGTCGTTGGACCAGAGATCGCTAATAATCTTTCATTAGGAATCACAATAAGTGTATCCACGTGTGGTTTTAATTCTTCTAATCCATAAATGGCTGCTTCCATACGTGCTGGACCTTCAAATGCGAATGGTTTTGTCACAATACCAATCGTTAAACAACCCATTTCTTTAGCCTTTTTTGCAATGATGGGTGCAGCACCAGTACCTGTTCCACCACCCATACCTGCGGTGATAAAAACCATGTCTGCATTTTTTAATACTTCTTCAATTTCTTCAATGGACTCTTCTGCTGCTTTTTTGCCAACTTCTTTTTTAGCACCAGCACCAAGACCACGAGTTAAATATTTACCAAGTTGAACGCGGGTTTCTGCTTTAGAGACCTTAAGTACTTGGGCATCCGTATTCATAGCAACAAACTCGACGCCTTTGACGTCGTTTTCAATCATACGGTTAATTGCGTTTCCACCGCCACCACCAACACCAATAACTTTGATGATTGGCTTTTGGTTGAAATTGTCTGACTCTCCAAATACCATAAGTAACCCTCCTCGTAGCACTATATCTATTTTACAATAGATTTCATTTAAATTAAAGGTCTATTATCTCGATTTGAAATAATTCGTTTTCTTCTTCATCTCTTCTTTAAAATCGAGAAGTCGATCTTCTTTAATTGCTTGTCTAATTTCTTGCATTAAATGTTTTAAGTAAGCCAAATTTTGGTAAGTGACTAAACGCATACCTAAGATTTCTTCACCTTTAAACAAATGTCTGATATAAGATCTCGTATATTTAGATACATGTGTATATAATAATGGATCTAAAGGTCTCATATCTTTCTCATAGGTCTGATTTTTAATGACAATTTTACCTTCTGTCGTGAGTGCAGTACCATGTCTAGCAATACGTGTAGGTAGCACACAATCAAACATATCAACACCATTAATCACGTTTTCTACTAAATCATCTGGCGCACCAACACCCATTAAATATCTGGGTTTATCAAAGGGTAAAATCGGGTTTAAAAACTTTGTCATTTCATACATTTCATGCTTTGTTTCACCCACAGATAAGCCACCAATAGAATATCCTGGGAAGTCCATTTTGATGAGTTCTTCTGCTGAATATTGACGTAATTCTTTATTTAAACCACCTTGAACAATACCAAATAATGCTTGATCTGTTGAAAGTGCTTCTTTACCTCTTTTTGCCCAACGTAATGTTCTTTCGACAGAATCTTTCATGTATTCATACGTTGCATAAGGTGGTGGACATTCATCAAAACTCATGATAATATCGGCACCTAATTTTTCTTGAACTTTAATCGAATCTTCTGGAGACATAAACAGTGATGATCCATTTTTATGATGTTTAAAATGAACCCCTTCTTCTGTGATTTTTCTCATGTCCGTCAGTGAAAAAACCTGAAATCCTCCACTATCAGTCAGTAGTGCTCCATCCCACTTCATGAAACCTCTAATACCACCATGATCAGCTACGATATCAGCACCTGGTTGAAGCCATAAGTGATAAGTGTTTCCTAAAATTAAGCCTTCAGAGACTTCCTTGATCTCTTCAGGTGTTAATGTTTTAACAGTTGCTTGTGTACCCACAGGCATAAAAAAAGGCGTTTCAAAAACCCCATGTGGTGTTGTTAATCGTCCTAATCTTGCTCCACTTTGTTTGCAAACGTGAAGTACTTCAAATTTTATACTCATAATCTCATCCTTTACCTTGTAATTATAGCATGTATTTGCTAAAATAGTGAAGTAATTTAACGAGCTGTACCCTAGGAAACCAGCTCGAACAATAAAAACAGGGAGATTACAAATTGAAAACATGGACTTTAATTGATTTAGCGCGGCAAACGATGATTGCTGCGATTTACGCGGTACTCGTGTACATCTTTAGTTTTGCAAGCTTCGGTTTAATTCAATTTCGAATTGCAGAAGCCTTAATGATTTTGGTTTTCTTTGATAAGAAAAGCGTGGTTGGATTAACTCTTGGCGTATTCGTTTCGAGTTTAATTTATGGAGCGATCCCACTCGATTTGGTTTTAGGACCAATTGCAACCTTACTCGCAGGTATCTTCATGATCATCTTTAAAAAGAAACCCATTCTATCAATGCTTTTCCCAGCAATCTTTAATGGAATTATCATTGGATATGTCTTAACCTATGGGTATTTACTAGGGACCCTTAGTGTAACGATCACATCCGTATTCATTGGAGAATTTGCAGTTTTATATTTACTTGGTTTACCACTTTATCTTGTTTTAAAGAAAAACAAAGGATTCTTAGAGTTTTTTGAACAAAGAAAATAGGGACTGTCGCATGATGCGACAATCCCGTTTTTTTTTAGCGTTTAAATCCTTGAAAAAAGATTGCAATCGTTCCTGGACCTGAATGCGCACCAATGACTGGTCCAACATACCCATAAACAATTTCTTTAACTTTAAGCACTTTCTTTAATTCTTCTCCTACTTCTTTAGCTTCATCGATACAATCACCATGTGAAATAAAGATCACTTGTTCAAAAGATGAATCAATATATTCTTGAGTAAGTTCAACCATCGTAGCAAGTGAATGTTTTCTACCTCTTACCTTATGGATTGGTACAAGTTTTCCTACATTTGAAACATGTAGAATGGGTTTAACTTTAAGTAGAGTTCCTAGAATATGTGAAGTAGCAGAGAGTCTACCACCACGCATCAGTGTACCTAAATCATCTACTGTAAATAAGTGTGTAATCTTAAGTTTTATGCTTTCGACATATGCCGTTAATTGTGTAATGGTTTTTCCATCTTGTTTTCCAAGATATGCATAATAGATCAGTAAACCTAAACCCATAGATGCACCTTTAGAATCAATTGTTATGATTTTACGTTCTGGATAGGTTTGTTGAAGTTCTTTTGCTGCAAGATGTGCAGAATTATACGTTCCTGATAAAGCAGATGAGAATCCAATGTATAAAACATCTTTTCCTTCTCTTAAAGTTGGTTCAAATGCTTCCATGAACTGGCCAATCCCAACCATGGATGTTTTAGCAACTAATTTTTCTCTTAACATGTTGTAAAACGTTTGAAATGAGATATCTCTTTCATCTGGATAGTTAAAATAGGATTTACCTTCTAATTCTACCGATAATGGTATCACGGATACCCCCATCGTTTTTATTTGTTCAACGGTTAAATCGCTACATGAGTCTGTAAAGATCACATAATCTGTATGTGGCTTGTGTTGCATATTCTCCCTCGTTTCTAAAAATATTTTCGTTCACTTCTATTATAAATCCTTCAATGAGATTTATAACTCTACCTATATAAAACATCTTCCTACTAAATTTTTAAGGTCAGTAGAGTTTTAAAAAATCGTCTCTACTGACAGTAGAATTAGGTTGTTTTTTTGATAAAAATGGTATAATGATGCCATGGAAAACAAAAAAATTCATTTTATGGACAATTTGATACGTTTACGCAAACAGCATGGTTTTACACAACAAGCACTTGCTGAACAATTAAACTATAGCGATAAAGCTGTATCTAAATGGGAACGTGGTGAAGCATTACCCGATGTTCAGACCATCGGAGAGATTGCTTTTCTTTTCCATTTGACAATCGATGAGCTGATATATAGTGAACCTGAAAGTATTGAAAAGATCTCTAAACAACGTGAACAAAAGCCATATCTTATTAAGTTATTTTTCTTGATTGTTTCAACTGTATTTTTGATTGCTGTTCTACTCTTTGTTGTATTAAACCTTAC
>MIDA01000095.1 GCA_001830045.1 Tenericutes bacterium RIFOXYA12_FULL_35_10
ATATCATCTTCTTTGCTATAGGTTAAGAAGATTTCACTACCCTCAATGGCGTAGTGTAGATAATCTTTACTGCCATCTTGTTGACAACGTGTATTTTCTATACATTTTGACGGATTAAAAAAATTAAAGAAGTATTTAGAATCACTATCAATAAAACGGTAAAGTGCAGAATATTGATATACATCACGCAAATCAATGAGGTCATAATTGACAGCTAAGTCAGTTCTATATAAATACTCTGTGCGAGGTAACGTATAATAACCAGGTATACGATGATAACTAAAAGGTTTATTTCCAATGTCCATGGCATAGGTTTCATTATAATAGTCAATAAGCATTGCATCATAAAGCAATTTTAAGGTGTTTAAATCTGTATAATCATTTTTTGAATGATCCTCGAAATAAGGGTTAGTCATGATTTCTAGATTATCTTGACGACAACTGACTATAAAAAACGTAAACACGCTCATAACAAAAACGAGCACAATTTTTTTAAGGCTAATGATCAAATCGTTTAACATGTTTTTCCCCCTCATGTTTCATTTAATTTCATTATACGTCAATTGTATTTGTTTGTATATGAGTTGTTGTTTTTAAAGAGATGGCATAAAATGAAACTAAGGAGATGATTCCATGGAAAGATCAAAGGTTGTCATCGTTGGAACAGGTTTTGTTGGAATGAGTTATGCCTATGCACTTGTAAATCAAGGTGCTGTTGAAGAGATTGTTTTAATTGATATTGACCCTTTAAAAGCTGAAGGTGAAGCCATGGATCTTAACCATGGGTTAGCATTTGCACCACGTAAAATGAGCATTAAATCTGGAACATATCAAGATACAAAAGATGCAGGACTTGTCGTGATTACAGCAGGTGTAAGCCAAAAAGATGGTGAAACTAGACTTGATTTACTTGCACGAAATGCAAAAATCATGAAAACGATCGTTAAAGATATTATGGCATCTGGTTTTTCAGGTATTATCTTGGTTGCAACCAATCCTGTTGATCTTCTAACTTACGTCGTTTGGAAAGAATCAGGGTTACCCAGTCACCGAGTGATTGGTTCTGGAACCTCTCTTGATTCAGCAAGACTTCGTTATGAGATTAGCAGATACATTGAAATTGATGTGAGAAACATTCATGCCTACATTTTAGGTGAACATGGTGATTCCGAATTTGTATGTTGGTCGAATGCAAATGTTGGCGGTAAACCATTTAAAGATGTGATTGAAAGTATGCATCAAATCACGTTTGATGATTTAGAAGATATCGCATACAAAGTGAAACATGCTGCATACGATATCATTCTTCGCAAAAAAGCTACATATTATGGTATTGGTATGGCCTTAGTGAGAATTACATCTGCCATTTTTAATAATGAAAACAGAATTTTACCCATTTCAGTTTATAATGAAGGTATCTACCCTTGTGAAAGTGATATCTATATCGGACTACCAGCTGTCTTAAATAGAGATGGTGTTCATCACATTGTAAAACTCAATCTGAGCGAAAAAGAAAAAGATCAATTGAACCATTCGGCATCACTTTTAAGAAAAAATTTGGATTCAATTTTAAAGATGAGTTAGATTAAAGATTCAGTGAAGTTAATCATTTTAGAAAAGAAGGTGAACACATGAGCTTATCCATCTATGAGATTAAATCGTATCAAGGTTTTGATGAACTTGTAAAAGACGTTTTAGATCTAGCCAAAGAAATACTTCCGGGTAAACTTGTTTATATCAACTCTTTAACCAACGAAAAACAAATCACATTAAAAATTGCAGGAACAAATGAACATATTTTACTTAAAGAAGGTATGGTGATTCCAGTTAATGATGGTTTATGCAATCGTTGTGACTTCGCAAATGAAACTCCATTGATCTATGAAGATTTAAGTGTGGCAACCGATGTTGATGATCTAAGAGATAGTTTAAAATCAGTGAACATCAATGCCTATATGGGTATTCCTATTTCTTTAGTAGGCGGAGAAAAATTTGGTACATTATGTGCAGCATATCATGAGAAAACGTACTTTGATGATCGAAGTATCAACTTGCTTCAAAAGTTAGCAAAAATGTTTTCCTATTATTTAGAAATTGAACATTTAGCTTATCGAGATATTTTAACGGGTGTCTATAATAGACAATATCTCTATCAATTTCAAAAGGACATCTTAGGAGAAAAAGGGACATTGATATCACTTGATTTAGATGGCTTTAAACGGATTAATGATCTAATTGGTCATGATCAAGGAGATGAAGTGCTCAAAGAGTTAGGTTATAAACTCAAACAGTTTGAAAGTGAGATCAAAGATTCTAAAGCTGTTCGAATCGGTGGAGATGAGTTTTTGTTTTATATAAGACATTGTGTCGATCAACGCGATGTTGAACAATACGTTAAACGCATGATTCAAGCATTTTCTACCTGGGAAACTGCACTTGAGTGTCAAGAGTTGACGTGTAGTCTTGGTGTATCAATCCATCAAAAGATTAAACCAGGATCTTTAGAACTTATGTTAAAGGAGTCAGACCAAGCCCTTTATGAAGCTAAAAGAGCAGGTAAAAATCGTTATATGATAAAGATGAATTCATAAAAAAAGAAATCTATAGAATAGACTTCTTTATAAAAATACCATGATTTAAGTGATACACATGATCAGCAATCGCTTTTGCATCTGCTTCATCATGTGTTGCAAAGATACATGTGATGTTTCTTGACTTAACTAAAGTTCTTAAATCTTGACGAATCTGTGCTCTTAAATCTGCATCAAGATTGCTAAAGGGTTCATCAAGAAGAAGAACTTTGGGATTAGCCACTAAACTTCGTGCGAGTGCAACCCTTTGTTGCTGTCCTCCTGAGAGTTCATGTGGATAGTAACTTCTTTTATCAAGTAAACCGATTAAATGAAGCATATCGATCACGATAGCTTCTTTTTCTTTTTTAGGCTTTTTAAATAAAGCGTAACCTACATTTTCTTCAACAGTTAAATGAGGAAATAACGCATAATCTTGGAAGACCATACCAACTTGTCTTTTTGAAGGTTCTAAAACATGATGTGATGTTGATAACCTAACTTCATCAAGGACGATATCCCCTTGATCAGGTTTTTCTAACCCAGCGATTAAACGAAGTAATGTGCTTTTACCTGAGCCACTTTGACCTAAGATCGCAATCATGTCTCCCTGGTTAATCTCTAAATAAGTTCCTTCAAAGATGGGATGATTCTTTTCATATTGGAAATGGATGTTATTTAATTTCATAGACATGGCTGAATACCCCTTTCTTAAAGTGTGTAATGAGATAAATCAGTAGTGATGCAATCATGATTAAGATTAAAGATGGCGTAGATGCTTCTTGAATCATTTCATTTGATGTGTAGACGTAAACAAGCGTAGCGAGTGAATCATAGTTGGTAGGACGAAGGATTAATGTCAATGGAAGTTCTTTCATGACATCAATAAAGACTAAGATGAGTGCGGAGATGATACCTGGATAAATCATAGGAATATCGATACGAAGAAGCGTTTCTAGTCTGGAACTACCAAGCATATACGCACTTTCTGTGTACCTGTCACCCACCTTATCATATTGACTATCAATACTGTTATAACCGATACTTAAGAAGCGTAAGACATAACTGAAGATTAAGGTAAATAGACTCATTGTTATAATTAATGTTGGACTATCTGGGTTGATCCACCGGTAAAGTGGAGTGAGCAGTTCATCAAGATTAACGAAGAAGAGATGAACTGATACTGCAATAACAGCTCCAGGAATGGCATAACCCAAGTTAGACACTTTGGTCCAATAACGACTTAGGGTTGATTTACGTTTCATCCGGTTAAAGTTTGCCATAAAGAGTGCGATGATTACGATGAGTATAGCAGCAATCAATCCATTTGAAATCGTATTTAAGGAGACAATGAAAAGATTATGTTGGAGTGTTGTTTCCCAGGTTAGTATGGCGTGATAGATCATCTGCGATACCGGAATGATAAAGCTGAATAGCAACAGTAACCCAATCAATGAATAGATCAAGAGTGATACTTTCATTGAAGGTTTAATACGTCTGGTTGTTCGTTGTTTGGAAGGCATTTGATACCTTTTTCTTCCCCGCATCATCCTTTCAACCAAAATGATGATAAAGACAGTGACCATTAAATATGCGGATAACCGGATTGCACTTACGACATCACCTAAAGAGAACCATGCATTAAAGATGGCAAAGCTAAAGACACGGATATTAAAGTAGTGAACTAAACCATAGTCATTTAACGTTTCTAATATGACAAGTAGACTTCCAGCAACTAAAGCAGGTCTTAATAAAGGTAGTGTTACTGTTAAAAAAGAACGAAGTGGTTTAGCACCTAAGAGTTTTGCTGAAGCATCGTAGTTTTCACTTTGTCTGGATAAACTTGATAAAGCTAAGATATAGACATAAGGATATAGTGTTAAGGCAAAGATCAGTGATGCACCCCACAGATTCATGATATTTAAATCAAAGTTAAGATTCAAAAGTCTAAAGAAGCGTGTGATGGTTCCTGTATAGGATGTCATGTCTGCATAGATATAAGCTGAAACATAAGATGGGATTGCTAATGGAAGAACTAAAACCCAAGCGAGTAGTTTTCTACCTTTAAATTCATAGCGTGCGATGATATAAGCTGAAAACAAACCAAATGAGATTGCAAAAATCGCAACAATTAAAACTAAACCTATCGTATTAAAAATATAGTCTTTAAGTAAATAGGTTTTAATATGCTCCCACTCAGGTGTTGAGGGTGAACCAAGCTTAAAAAGAATACCTAAAAGTGGCATGACGATAAGCATGCCACTTAAGATACTGATGATTGTAAAGATATTAAGATGCTTTTGAATCCATGAGCGCATCTGATTCATCCTTTTTTATAGCTTATTTCCATCCTGCTTGATTCATCAGCATGGTTGCTTTGGTTGAGTGTTCACTTAATACAGATAATGCGATATCTTGTTTAATAAATGTTCCCCAAGATAAGAGAAGTTCATGTGGTTCTACATTGGGATTAACAGGATATTCAAAATTTGCATCTGCATAAATCGATTGTGCATCTTCGCTTGTTAAAAATTCCATGAGTTTAAGTGCAAGCTCTTGGTTCTTAGAATGTTTAACTAATCCGATACCACTGACATTGATATGTGTTCCTGTCGTATCTTGATTGGGGAAGAAGATGTTTACGGTTTGAGCGACATTGACTTCTTCAGGATCACTTGAGTAGAGCATACGACCGATATAATAGGTGTTCATAATAGCGACATCAGCTTCACCTGATACGACTGCTTTGGCTTGATCACGGTCATTACCTTGTGGATCACGTGCAAAGTTTTGAACCAGCCCTTCTGCAAAACTTAAGGCTTGATCCTCACCCCAGAGTTCAATGAATGATGCCATTAAACTTTGGTTATAAATGTTGGTTGAAGAACGTGTGACAATACGTCCTTGCCATTTAGCATCCGTTAATGCCTCATAAGTTGAAAGTTCTGATGCGTTAACTCTTTCTGGATGATAAACGAGAACACGTGCTCTCATCGTTAATCCATACCAATAAGATTCAGGGTCTTTGTAGTTTGATGGAACTTGCTCATCTAATACATCTGATGTAACAGGTCTTAGTAAATCTTGTTCTTTAGCGCGACCTAGACGACCTGCATCGGCAATGATGAGAAGATCAGCTTCTGTGTTTTCACCTTCGTTAGTGAGTCTTGTCATCAATTTGTCTGCTTCATCACGTACAAGGTTAACTTTGATACCAGTTCTTTCTGTGAACTCATCGTATAAAAGTTGATCTGT
>MIDA01000096.1 GCA_001830045.1 Tenericutes bacterium RIFOXYA12_FULL_35_10
AAAGAGTGTAATGATTGAAATGTATCCAAAAACATGGGAATACTTGATGGATTGTTATAGTTTATTGGTGCCAAAACAAATAGATCCTACAATTGGAACTAGAGATGTTCCAAATAGTACTCACGATACTTGGTACCAATATGGACGTACTCAAGCATTGACTTCTTTCAATAGTCGTACAAAGATAATTGTACGAATTTTGAGTGACACTCCAATGTATTGTATTGATGAAGATAATATGCTTATAGCTTCTGGTGGAACAGCAGGCTATTGTGCTATAGCTGTAAAAGATTGTAGTCCATACAGTTTGGAGTATATTCAAGCATGGTTAAATTCTGAAATAATAGAAGAATTAGTAAGAGACTTAGGCAGTCCTTTTGAAAATGGGTTCTATTCTAGAGGAACATCAATTCTGAATCAAATATTGATATATCCGCTTGATTTAAGTAATAAATTTGAGGAAGAAATTCATAGGAATATAACAGAATCAGCTCAACATATTAGACAGATTAATACTAACTTAGTAAATGAAAAGGTACGTAAAAGAGCGATGATACTTGAAAGTAAAAAGCAAGCATTGATAGAAAATATAAATAATCAAATAAGAATGATATTCAAACTTATTGAGGGGAACAAATGAAGCTAAAGAGTAATACTGAAGAGATCAAACTAAGAGGAGCGTATTATACACCGTATGATTTAGCTACTTCTATAGTTAACAAATTCATACGTCTATCCGACTATAAAAACGTACTTGAACCGAGTTGCGGTGACGGTGTTTTTATAGACGCAATAATTGAGTCAGGATTGAGAAAAAGTACAAAGATTACAGCAGTTGAAATTAACGAAGAAGAGACCACAAAGCTTTCTGTAAAATATGGGAGTAAATCTAATATAGAAATAGTCCATGAAGATTTTTTTAAGTTTTACTTAGATAATATAAATAATTCATTTGATTTAATCATAGGGAATCCACCATATATCAGATATCAATATTTAACAGAATTACAAAGAAATGAAATGTCAGAAATGCTAATTCATGAAGGACTAGTCCCTAATAAACTAATAAATTCATGGGTTGCCTTTGTAGTGGCATCAACAACCCTTTTGAGCAATAATGGTACAATGGTTTTTGTCTTACCAGCAGAGTTGCTACAAGTTGTATACGCTAGACAATTGCGTGATCTGTTAATCTCTAAATACAGTGAGATTACTTTGCTCACATTTACAGAGTTAATATTTTCGGACATTGAGCAAGAGGTTGTAGTTCTCATTGCAAAAAAAGGATTAAAACATAAAGGAATCCGAGTCATACAAATGACAAATGTTTCTGATATTGATAACCTAGATATTGACACTATACCTTTTATAAAAACAAATAATACTTCAGAAAAATGGACAAAATACTTTGTGGATAGCAGTGAAATTTCGGCTATATCTTCCATAAAGAAAGATGCTCGTTTTAAGAAATTTTCTGATTATGCGATAATCAATGTAGGTGTCACAACTGGAAACAACTCATATTTTTCAGTTACTGATGAAACTAAAATTAATTACGATCTAAGTGAAGTTTGTATACCGTTAATAGGTAAAAGTTCACATGTCCATGGTATTTTCTATACAAAAAGTGATGCAGAATTTAATGTCAAAAAAGGTAGAAGATCATATTTAGTTCATTTTCCCGAAAATGATAATCTTTTGAAAGATGGGTACAAAAAGTACATCGAGTATGGTGTAAATAACGAAGCAAATACTGGTTATAAATGTAGAATACGTGATAAATGGTACGTTGTACCTTCAATTTGGATTCCTGACGCTTTTTTCTTAAGAAGAAACAATCTATATCCTAAATTTGTCATCAATAAGATCAATGCGATATCGACTGATACTATGCACAGAATAAAATTTCGTGAAGGAGTGAATCCAAATATAGTATTGCTGTCTTATTATAATAGCATATCTATGACATTCACTGAAATTAACGGTCGTAGTTATGGTGGTGGAGTACTTGAAATTTTACCGAGTGAAGTAGGAGATATTTATTTGCCTATTATCGATAATATTGATAATGCTTTATTGCTAGAGACACTCAAAAAAGTAGACGATTTAATTCGCAAAGGAAGTGCTATTGAAGTTGTGATGGATCTTATTGATAGTGTCATTTTGATTGATATTTTGGGAATTAGTGATAAAACATGTAAGGAATTCCGTAATATTTGGAAGAAATTGCAAACCAGACGATTATCAAGAACACATTAATACAAATGACATAAGAATGTTTTCAACATCTGGCAAAATCACAAAATTTGTATTTGATTACTTCAAAAAAACGAATATTGGAATGTGTTAAATATAAATAAATTTTGTATTTATCATGTATTAGCTCTATAATAATCTTATAGAGTTTTTTTTATATAATTACGACGAGTCAAGGAGGGGATAATATAATGAACAAATCGAAATGGCTTAAGTATGATTTACATATGCATTCATTTGCTTCAAAACACAAGGATAATGGTAGAGTCAAAGAAATGGATGCACAATCTTTTGCAAACATATTGCTTAATGCTGGTGTTGAAGTTTTTAGTGTGACTGATCATAATGTTTTCGATTGTGATTTTTATTCGAAACTGACAGATTATATAATGGATAAAAATATTAGACTGATTTATGGGGTTGAGTTAGATGTTTATGTAGACACTAATAACTTTTTTCAAATGGGAACATATTTTTCTCCAAATGTCGATATGACAAAAATAAACCCTATTATTACTGAACTTTACAAAGACGGGAAAAAACCATTATTAAGTGAGATAATTGCTGGATTATTTCGGTTAAAAACGAAGTTTATACTTATACCCGAAGGTAATAAAGCGAAAGGGATTGTTGATGTTTTAAAGTATCTCGACGATATTTCTAAAGATGATATATACAAATTTGCGATGTATAAAATTTTTAGCGCATATGATGTTAGACCGAGCTTTAATGAAATCAGCCAAAATGAATGGGCAGCAAACTTTTATACACATTCAGTAAGAGCTGATGAGATACTTAATGATAAGACAGAGCAAGATAGAAAAACATTACTCGATAATATCAGAAAAAGAATCCATGATGTAAACTACACGCTTGAAGATGACGAGAAGGCATTGTATGAGTATATTGTTAACTACGGTTCATATTTCTCATATTTTACTTTTAGTGATTGGCACAACTCCGAACCTTACTCACCAGTTTTGAATAACTTCATTTTCGGATCTTACGATACATATTTTGATTCGTTTGAAATGGCTGTTCTTGATCCTAAGTCGAGAATCATAAGAACTACTGATAACGAAGTGGTTATTCCTGGTAATATACTTGGTTCCGTACAGTTTAGTATGAAAGGCGTTCAACATCCCATCCAATTTTCACCTGGTTTGAATGTTATAGTAGGGAAACGTGGTAGCGGTAAATCGCTTTTACTATCTGTTATTGAAAGATTAAGTAATCGCGAGAGTTTGGATATTAAAGAATATAAAGCATTTGACATTAAAAACATTTCTGGTAATTACTATGATGGAATCCCACTTTCAGAAGGACAGTTATCATCAATAGCTATAATAAAGCAGGATAAAATTAAAGAGGTTTACGAGAACCCAGATAGAGCATTACAAACAATTTCTAGTAAGTTTCCGATACTTGCACCATATGACAAATCAAAGTTGGAACTAGTACTATCTATTGCTCTAGGGGTTAAACCATACGATAAAAACTACAAGAGCATAACTTCAATAGTCAAGCAAATTAGGAGACTGGATTTCTTCACTTTTACTATTCACAATAAACTCAACTTCACCACAATTGATGGATATTTCACTAATGCTGAAACGATGTTGAATAAAATAAAGACCGATATTTCTTCAACAGGAATAAACAGTGAACGTATAAGTGTTCAGCTCTCAGTCTTGAAAAAAAATCACGCATATTTCAAGAAATTATATGATCTCTACAATTCCATTTTTGACAACCATAACACAAGAATTGGTGTAGTAAATAAGGGGAAAACTGAACTGCAGAGAGTTATGACAGATCTAAGACGTGAGATTAATCAAATATTGACCAGTCTAAAAAATAACTTTTCAATTTTGCTTGAGTTTAATAAATTAAAACATTTGCTGAATAATTTCACTTTAGATGCTCCACAAATAGGTAAAGCCATTGTAAATAAATATATGTTTGTTACTACATATAAAATTCCAGATAACATTACTGATCTGCTCGTTGAAGAATTAACAAACTCAATATCAAAGCTAAAGAACGATACGAATTCTATTACATTACTAGAAAAATATGTTAATGGTGAAAAAAATCTAAAATCTACAGTATCGAATATGACAGATGGTTTGAAAAAGTTCATAAACAGTGATATATTTTTACCTAAGAAAGAGTTCTATCAAATGAACAGCAAGTCGGTTCCAAATTTAGAGATTAATAATTACAATGATATTTTGAAACTATTAGATGAGGGGTCAATCACCAACTTATCTAACGCATCCTTAGGCATGCAAAGCGTTGCCTATCTTGATTTAATTTTTGATCTTTCTGAAAGCATTCTTATGTTTGATCAACCAGAAGATAATATTGATAATGATTATATAAGTAATTACCTCGTTCCATTAATTAAGTCAAAAAAACGAGATAAACAGCTGATTTTTGTTACACATAACCCATCAGTAGCAGTTTATGGTGATGCATTTAATTATATTTATGCTGAAAATGATGGCAATATCACATACACTAATTATTTTATTGAAAATGTTGATGATAAACTTAATATCATGAAGATATTAGACGGTGGTAAACCATCATTTTCGAACAGAAACAAAAAATATGGAAATATCTTAGGAGAAGAAGAATATGGAAATAACAATATCTAGAGTAACCGAAGGAATTGCAATTATGAATCAAGAAATAATTGAAGTATACAAAATGGATGAATCTATAACTTTTTCTAAATTCATTGAACTTTTACTAAGCAAGAATCTAGAAGAAGAGATAACATTAAAAAACACAATTAATGATCCATCTGAGGCTGAAAACGAATTGGTTAATCTAGTAACTGCTCTAGTCGCAGATTACAACCTTAAAGTAATCGAGTTGGCTGATTTTATAAAAACTCAAAACGTTCAAAGTAATTAATCGAGAATTAAAAGTAAAAATCATTGTGGCTACCGATAATACTTGTGAACAGTAATGCCAACTATAAGGCAAGTTAATAACAAGTGTGGTTAAAGTAGTTGTCAAGTATGCTTCAAGTACTATGGCAAGAAACGTTAAAAAGCGCGACTTTGCTAAGATTATTGTGCCGCCGGCATGTAGACAAAAATTGACATATTTCATATACTACAATTAGCGTGGAATACTGGCTTTAGATGAAGCCTAGAAGATAGAAACTCTCAAAAACAGGGGGTTTCTTTTCTTTTGCAGAAAAATATGTAGTATTCAACCCTTGGATAACTTCAGTTTTTGATAAATTTACTGAACCCTGAAAGGTTGGAATCGATGTGCCAAAGGTACTGGATACATATCAGCAATGGGAGGCTGATGGAGT
>MIDA01000097.1:0-3414 GCA_001830045.1 Tenericutes bacterium RIFOXYA12_FULL_35_10
AACTAAACCAAGAATTAAGTCATCCGTTAGAGCGTAAAAAGAAAGTCACAGAACAAAGTAAAATCTTTATGGGTTTGTTTCAAACGATCAATCATTATACCGAAGAAATTGATAACAAAAATCGATTATTAACATTAGAATCTGAGAAGAATTTATGGATGGCACACCATGATTATTTAACCAATCTTTATAACCGTCGAGGATTTATTCATGCTTTAAACCAATTTGATCAAAAATCGCAGATCGCTATCTTTTATTTCGATATTGATAACTTTAAACATTTTAATGATCTTAAAGGACATTATTTTGGTGATCAAATACTGATTCGGTTTGCTGAACAATTAAAAAAATTGTCACGCAAAAATTTAGTGATTTCACGTTTTGGTGGTGATGAGTTTGTTATCGGTTACCAAATTAATGATATAAAAGAAGTAGAACAACTTGCTGAAGAAATCCAATTAAGCATCCATCATGATTTTGTTATCGATGACTTTGACTGTTTTTTACTTTCCAGCATTGGTATTGCTCTCTATCCAAAAGATGGTAAGACACTTAATGAAGTTATTGATCATGCAGAAACTGCGATGCAAAAAGCAAAGAGTTCACCGCACACAACTATCATTTCATTTAATGAAAAAATTCGAGAAGAATTGACATTTACAACAGATATTGTTGAATTACTAAAAAAATGTATTTCAGAAGATGGTTTTGAAATGCATTACCAACCTCAAGTGCGTATTTCAGATAGAAGCATTGTTGGTTTTGAAGCATTATTACGAATCAAGGGAAACACGATGTCTCCAGGTATCTTTGTTCCAATTGCCGAAAAACATGGACTCATGCACATCATCGGAAGAATTGTCATACAAAAGGTGATTCAACAAATTGCATTATGGAAACATAAAGGTGATTACCATATTCCTGTTTATATCAATTTATCATCAACACAACTTCATGATATCAGCATGCCTGTGATGATTAAAGAATTACTTGAAAAATACCAAATTGAATCACATTTAGTTGGTGTTGAAATTACTGAAGACGTCTTTTTAGACAAAGAAGGTCTTGTTCTTGATATTTTTAGAGAATTGAAACAAATGGGCATCTTAACAGCTATCGATGATTTTGGATCTGGCCAGGCTGGAGTTAACTATTTGACTAATTTTGAAGTCGATATGGTTAAAATCGGGAAAAACGTAGCTGATAAATATTTAACAGAAGAACGTAAACAAATTTATCAGAATGCTGTGAATTTATGTAAGTCTTTAAATTTCCATATTTTGTCTGAAGGTATCGAAACTGAAGAACAAATAAAACTCTTAAAAGAAATGAAAGTTTCTACCGTCCAAGGTTTTTACTATTATAAAGCAATGCCAATCGAATCAATTGAATCACTTGTGTTCAATAAGACGCGTGATTTAAAATAAATCATGTTATGATAAATAGGGTGATGCATATGATTTATTGTCCTGTTTGCGGGAAATTACTCGAAGTCGCAGAAATTGAAAACCATAAAATAAAACGCTGTTCGTGTGGCTATATCGATTGGGATAACTGGGTTAATTTATCCGCTGTTTCAGTATGTTATAATGATCGAAATGAATTTATGATGGTTCACATGAAAGGTAAATCTAAAGGGAAATTGACGTTTCCTGGAGGATTTAGAAATCTAGGTGAATCACTTGAGGAAGCTGCGAAAAGAGAATGTTTTGAAGAATCGGGTCATTCTATTGATCATTTAAAACTTTATAAAATATATACAAAAGATGATTTAAGACTTGTCTGGGTCGTTTATAAGGCTAAAATTGTTGGTGGTTCATTCATAGAAAACAATGAAACAGAAATGATATCTTTTCATTCTGTGAAAAACCCACCTGACTTTTCTAAATTACGTGGTAGTTTAACCGAAGCACTACTCAATGATTTAATGAATGAGGATAACGTATGAAACGTGTTTATGATTTATTTGAATCTTACAACCCTAAAAATGAACAGGAACAAAGAGATCAGAAGTTGATTCTAGAGTTTATCAAGCGTAACCCTGATGCATTAGATCGAACGAATTTGGCTGCACATATCACATCCTCTGCATTTGTTGTTAATAAGACATTTGATAAGATTGTGTTTGCATATCATCATATTTATCAATCATGGGCATGGGTAGGTGGACACGCTGATGGTGATGATGATTTGCTGCACGTTTCAATCAAAGAAGCGAAGGAAGAAACAGGACTTGAGTCGATTAAGCCCTATAATAATGATATCTTTACAATTGATGTGATTTATGTCCATAACCATATTAAAAAAGGGGTATATGTCCCTGATCATTTGCACTTAAATGCAACTTATTTGTTAATTGCTGATGATAAAGAAGAACCCATACATAATCCTGAAGAACATCAGGATGTCAGATGGTTTAATCTTGATCAAGTCATGGACATGGTTTCTGAAGAAAGAATGAAAGCAGTTTATGTAAAGGCTTTTGATGAAATGAAAAAACTGAAAGAGAAGATGTAAGACTTTCTTCTCTTCTTTTTATCTCTAAAGTGGTTTATAATGAAATTGAGGTGTCTTTTGAACTCACATATACCTGATGATTTAACATCAAAGAAGAACTTAATATTAAGAAGAATGTGCTTGCTTTTGTTGCAACTCGTTTTTGGTATGTCTATCTTAATTATTTTAAGTGGTGATGTATTTTATGTTGGCGCATGGATCCTTTGTGGTTTATATATAACAAGTTATGTGTTCTTTTTGATATACCTTCCTAAAGAAGTCATCAAGAGAAGAAGTCAAACAAAGAATCAAACACTGTTTTATGAAAAACTGCTTAAAATCTTGTTTTTAGCTTTAGGATATAGCGTCTATGTCATAGCCGCACTGGATCGTAAAAACATGTGGACAAATCAAATGCCTTGGTATATGATCGTGATCTCATGCTTTATCTTTCTTGTTGGTATGGGTATTGTTTTATGGTCGATGCGAGAAAACCCTTATTTTGATGTTGCACTTCAAAAAGATGAATCACATCCTATTATAGAAAGTGGACCTTATGCTGTCATTAGACATCCTGGTTATTTAGGAATGATCACCTACTTAACTGTTGTACCTGTGATTTTAAATTCACTCTATGCGATGATACCTACTTTAGTGATTATTGGACTCTTTTTAATAAGAACTAGGTTAGAAGATGATTACTTAATGAATCATGTTGAAGAATATAAGTTGTATCAACAAAAAGTGACCAAACGTTTATTTCGTTCATATAAGTCATAAAAGAAGAAAAGGGAGATAATCATGATTAGTTATGACAAGCTTTATGCATGGGTTGATGAGATGGCAGCTCTTTTACAACCTGATGAGATCTATTGGTGTGATGGATCTGAAGAAGAGTATCATAAAATGATGGATCAG
>MIDA01000097.1:3466-5528 GCA_001830045.1 Tenericutes bacterium RIFOXYA12_FULL_35_10
CTTATGCATTTTTTAGTGATCCTTCGGATGTAGCACGCGTTGAAGATCGTACATTTATTGCATCTGTTCATAAAGATGATGCAGGTCCAACCAATAATTGGATTGATCCAAAAGAGTTAAAAGAAACGATGACTAAACTTTATAAAGGTTCAATGAAGGGTAGAACGATGTATGTTATACCCTTTATGATGGGGCCGTTTGGTTCACCCTTATCTAAAGTCGGTATTGAATTAACAGATAGTGCATATGTTGCTGCAAATATGCGCATCATGACACGTATGGGTCGTGATGTGTTAAAAGAACTCGAAAATACAAAATCATTTGTTCCATGTGTGCATTCTGTAGGTTATCCACTTGAAGAAGGTCAAGAAGATTTAGAATGGCCATCGGCACCCATTGAAAAGAAATATATCGCGCACTTTCCTGAAGACAGACTGATTTGGTCCTATGGCTCAGGTTATGGTGGAAACGCACTTTTAGGAAAAAAATGTTTAGCACTTCGCATTGCATCTGTACTCGCAAGAGATGAGATGTGGATGGCAGAACATATGCTTATTTTAAAGATTACAAATCCAGAAGGAAAACATAAATTTATTTTAGGAGCATTCCCAAGTGCCTGCGGGAAAACCAATTTATCAATGCTTGTTCCAACACTTCCTGGCTGGAAGGTTGAAACCGTAGGTGATGATATTGCATGGTTATGGATGAAAGAAGATGGTAGACTTTATGCCATCAATCCTGAAGCAGGTTTCTTTGGCGTTGCTAAAGGAACATCTTATGAATCCAATCCAAATGCCATGATGTCAATTCGTAAAAATACGATATTCACAAACGTTGCATTAACCGATGATTTAGATGTATGGTGGGAAGGCATCGACGGACCTACTCCAGAGCATTTAATCGATTGGAAAAAAGAAGACTGGACACCTGAAAAAGGATCTCCAGCTGCACATCCAAACTGCAGATTTACAGTTTCAACGTCACAATGTCCCGTGCTTGCTGAAGAATGGGATAGTCCAGAAGGCGTTTTAGTATCCGCGATTTTAGTAGGTGGTAGAAGACCAACAACCATTCCACTTGTTCATGAGTCCTTATCGTGGAGTCACGGGGTTTTTATGGGATCGATGATGGGTTCTGAAATCACAGCAGCAACCATCTCTAAAAACATAGGACAAGTAAGACGTGATCCATTCGCTATGCTACCTTTTATCGGATATCATGTGGGTGATTATTTAAATCACTGGTTAGAAATGGGTAAGCGTTCCAATGAAGCACTATTACCTAAAATCTATTATGTGAATTGGTTTAGAAAAGATGAAAATGGTGATTTTTTATGGCCAGGTTTTGGACATAATTCACGCGTCTTAAAATGGATTTTCGAACGTTGTGATGGTGTAGCACCAGCAAATCTAACACCAATCGGCTACCTGCCTACAGAAGAATCAATTGATGTTAGAGGCTTACCGATGAAACATGATGCACTCCAAAGACTTCTTGAAATTGATCATGATGCATGGATTGATGAAGTAAAATCCCTTAAAGCATATTATGAAACCATAGGTGAAAAACTACCCAAGAAGCTCTTAGAAGAATTAGAAAAACTTGAACAACGTCTTATCTATGATTTGAATAACAACTAAAAGGATCTCTTGATCCTTTTTTGTTATCTTCGATAAAGATTGAATAATATCGGGAATAAGTGTATAATCAAACTATAATTTAGGGGGATGAACCATGGCTGTTTTCCTTAGAATAGATATCAATTTAGTCGCAATGCTTATGCTCTTTATGGTCTTTTTAATCGCTATACGTAGACTAGACCAAAAGGATACATTAAATCGTGCTTATTTAATGACATTAGTTGTTGTTTTTTTTCAATTAGGTATTGAAGCTATCACATGTATTTTAAACGGTAGACCTGAACTTGAATGGCGTCTTTTATCACAGTTTTTTCATGTGGTTTTATTTAGTGTTGCACCACTGCTTTCCGCAGTTTGGTATTTGCTCGTTAGAAATTTTGTGACATCAAGAAAAAAGACGACAACCACTCAAAATATTGCAA
>MIDA01000098.1 GCA_001830045.1 Tenericutes bacterium RIFOXYA12_FULL_35_10
GATCAAATAAATCATCCAGTGTATTATACGTAAATCCTTTAATGAACACATTGAAGATTTTCGTTGCTAAACCTGTTCCATAAGAGACTGACATCTCAATCGCAATTTCAACATCTTCATTTGTATCAAGAACATTGTAGTAATAGCCAGCATCCAGTAAAACTTCGCTGTTATTTAAGATTTGATAATCGATCACTGTGGATGAAAAGAGATTAACGTAGAACGTCAGAGGAATGGATTCACCCGGATAATAAGGATGATCATAACGATTTTGAATAAGTACATCAGCAATATGTTCTGCAATCACTTGATCGTCTGTTTCATTTAAAACAATGTTTCCAAGTCCATCATAATTGCGATAACCCATAATGAGTGTAATTTGATCGCTATCTTCATATGTCGATGCACCCAAAATAAAACCTTTTAATGTGACATTGTAACCAATGTAGTTATATAAGTTGGATTCTTGATAATAAACACTTTGAATACGAATACGTTCATGACCAACAATAAGTTCATAATGACCCCAATTGTAACGTTCGAGTCTACCTGTCACAGAAACGAATTCACCTAAATGTTGATCAAATGAGTGATCTTCAGTAGATAATGTTTCAAGATCAATTGGTGTTGCTGCTAAAGTAGGGAGTGTATGATACATCATTTCCCATTCAATCGTTTCAAAGATGTATCTACCATCTTCAAACCGCATGATACCTGTAAATGAACCTTGTTGACCAATTTCGTATTCACCATAAAAATAATTATAAGGTGTTGCTTTAACGATTAAATAATCCTGACCATCATGAATGAGTAACCCATAGCGACTGTAATCGAAAGCAAATGTTGCATAGATCTGTCCATCGACTTCAACCACTTCACCAATATGTGATTTCGCTTCATCAATGGTCATTGAACCAATCGATGCCATCGGTATGATATTAACCTGAATTACGTGTTCAATGGTTGTGTTATCAATCGTTATCCAGACGGACAACGGAATGGTTAATGGCTCTGTGGTTGGATAAACATAACCAAAATTAAGATCAATCTGAGATTGGTTTGCAGCTAAAATTGTATAACTAATTGTTGCATTAAACGGTGTGTAACTTGAAGGCATAAAGTAATCATCATCTGCTAAAAGTGGTACACCCCAAATGGATTCAACCCAATCAATTAAAATCTCTTGTTTTTCTGCTAGTGTGTAATCAATAGGTGCAAGACCACCATCGATACCTAAATATGTAGTTCTCCATCTCACATTATATTCATCGATCCATAATGCAATAGAAACATGCTTGTTAACTTCTGCTCTCAGTTGATACATGGTGTATTCATCAACTGCATCAAATAAGAGTTCATAGCCACCAGATGATAAAATGAATGACCATCCATCGTCTTCAAGATATCCTGAGACAATCACATACTGATTATATGACGATTGGAGTTCAGGATCCATGTTGATCAAATCTCTAAGTGACATCACATTCGATTGAATTGGTGTTTCTAACCCTCTTTCAATAATATGAACAACTAACGGTACATTAAGTTCATCTCTACGGTCGTGTGCTAAATAAATGTTTTCTTCATAATCATAATCATGACGCGCAAACCCATACAGAATAACATGATCGCCTTTAAACATATCAGCGTCATAACAGTCGACTAAAAGCATACCAGTTGCATCTTGAATGATCGCCATTGAAGGGTTGCGATAAACCACATAGCCTTCAACATAACTTGGTTCATACATGCCTAATTGTTTAAATGCTTCAATCGTTAAGACTTCAGGACCGACTAAAAGTGTTTGATAAAGATAGGTTCTACTTGCAGTACCTTGACTGATGGTTAACTCAATTTTAATGGTTGTTGGCTGACTGACATAACCAAAATACTGTTCGCGTATGTCATATAAGTCTTCACCTTCAATAAACGTCCACGTGATCTGTCCACCTAAAACGGGGTGATAAGGAAGCATTTCAAATGTTTCATATGATGTAAATGTGTGATCAGCATATTGATTAGAGAACAGTGTTAATATCATTTCTACACGTTCAAGATCTGTATATTCAGGAATTTGAATGTCTAATCGTTGTCCCGTAAATAAGAGTGCTGGATTTCCACTTCCATCAAGATAGAAATAACCTCTAATTAAGACTTCTAAACCTGCAAAACCAAAGATTTGTTCATAACCTTGATACGTAAGTGGTGTAATCGTGAGTTGATATAAATCATTCATCACTTTGAAGGCACCATGATACTCAAGGTCTCCCTCTAGTTTGATAAATCCTCTCACTTCAATATAATCTCCAAAGTGTGTTTCATCTGTTAAGTCAAACGCAAATATTTCAGAAAGTGTCGTTGGAATAGCTGGACTATTTAAAACGTTATTTTCTGAAATCACTTCCATATAATCATCTTCTGCTACTTCACCTAAAAGCATGCCATCCATCCGGTACGTCGTAAATGATAAAGCAACTTCATCACCATAGTTGATATCTAAATCACCTGTAATAAACATTTCACCCGTTGTATCTTTAATGATATAGATATTTTCATAAGGTTGTGCCATCACGATAATACCCTTAAGGTTATATGTTACGCCTTCTTCACCACTTAAAACATCGCTTACCGTGTGATAAACACGTGGGTTAACTTGAATTATCTTTTGATATGGATAAACCACATGATTAACTGTAATATCGATGTTTAATTGGAGTTGTTCTGCCTGTGTGATTGCAACAAACATTTGGTGGTTGCTATCATAGAATGCTTCATCACCTGTAGCAAACCCCATGATGATACTACTAAATCCCCATGGGTCGTCATTGATAAACTTTAATGAATCCATACCTTCATAACTTGTATCAATTTGTGTATCGATATACGATTTAATCAAGTCTACTTTCTCAAGATCTGTTAATCCAATAAGTGTGACGTCATAAACACCTAAAATCCAACCTTGTTGATAACGATGTAATAAACCTTTTAGAATCACCGTTTGATTAAGGTATGCATTTACATCACCTAATAAAAACTGTGAACTTATTTTAATGGTCTTACCATCAACAGTTGATGCTAAAACATAACCTTCTTGATCGAGTAAAATGCCTTCAACTTCAATGCTGATGGCTTGTTCATCTGACGATAACATGCTCAAAGCATCAACAGAATAAACGTATTCATCCATCATGAGATATGTGTCTGCAACTAATTCAAGTAAAGTTACAGACACCAATTTAGGAATGCCTTGTTCATAGATTAAGATCGCATCAAATGAATAAGATAAACCTTCAGTGACTAAAGATTGATCATAACTCACATAGATATTTGCTGTACCATCGGTTAGATAAAAACCGACATAAGGAGATACAGATACCATCACCACCATACCTTTGACTTGAACTGCAGTGTAATGATCAAGTGTCATGATATAAGTTAAGTTCAGTCCTTCTTCTTCAGAAATCCATTTTGCATATAATGTAATACCATTTAAAGGCATCACATCAAATGTGTATGCGTGTTGAAATTCGATATCTGTATACCATCCCATAAAGAGATAGTCCGTCTTTGTTGGAAGTGTTGGTGCAAAGACTTCAGTTAAGTAACCTTGCGTGATATCATTAACAATACTTCCCCCATTTTCTTCAAACGAAATTGTATAAAGGTTAGGTGTCCATTTCGCATAAAGAGTAATGCCACCAGAAGGCATGATCCAACTTGTAAATGGCTCTGTTAAAGCCATATTTAAAAACCATCCAGCAAAAGAATAACCTAATTTTGTTGGGTTCGTCGGTGCTGTAATCGGATCACCAAGAGGTGCAGTCATCACCTGAACCTCGCTTCCACCATTGGCATTAAAATATAAGTTTGTAGGTTGACCTTGCCACTTCGCATAAAGAGTAATGCCACCAAACGGCATGTTCGTAAATGTGTAAGGATTTAAAAGAGCTTGATCACTGTACCAACCCATAAATGTATATCCACTACGTATCGGATCTTGAGGTTTAGAAACCGGTGTTTCAAATAATTCTTCAATGGATTGAATCGAAAGATTAGCATTTGATTCAAACTGAATCATATACGTATTTCTTGAATAATACAGTTTTAATATAAGCGATCCATCACCAA
This sequence comes from Tenericutes bacterium RIFOXYA12_FULL_35_10, assembly GCA_001830045.1. Lineage (GTDB taxonomy): Bacteria > Bacillota_I > Bacilli_A > Acholeplasmatales > Acholeplasmataceae > Peloplasma. The sequence goes on from MIDA01000098.1 coordinate 4,129, forward strand.
GAACCGTACCAGAGGGTATACGAAGTACATGTGCTTGATCTTCAGTAAATCCATTAATGGTTGGTGCTTGTGCCGTATAAACACTTTCAGTCAACGCCTTGACAATGACACTTTGATTAAGCTCATACGTTCCATCTAATTTTTCAGTATAGTATTCAACTGTCACATTGACTTCAATAGGTTCAAACTTAGCAGTAAGTTCAATAGCTTGTGTGATTGGGGTACTAAAAACAAATGGTGTAGTTGCTTGATCTAAAAACCAACCTGTAAATGCATATCCAACCTTTTCTGGATCTGTTGGTTCTGAAGCAACGTATCCCTGATAAATACTTTGATCATTAACGACTGTTCCACCATTCTCATCAAATGATACCGTGTATTGTGGCAGTTCAATCCAAGACGCAGTAACCGTAACGTTTTCTGCAGGCATTGTTGCAGGAAATGAACTCCATGCATCAAAGTTATGACCAAAACGAGTGAGTGTTGGAAGTACAATGGTTTCACCATATCTTAATGTCACATCATCAACGACTTCTCCGCCCGCTTCATCAATGATCACTTGATAACTATTTCTGTCATAATAAAGTTTTAAAAGTGCTTCACCACTTGCAGGAAGTGTTAATGTAGGTATCGATTCATTTCTTTCGAGATTGACTGTAAATCCTTCATATGTCTTTGGAATTGCAGTCACTTCTTGATCGGTTACTCCAGTTAAATCATCGGTATCCGTTAAAGTATACGTACCATCTAGCTCTTCTAAATAGTGTTCGACTTGATAGTCTTTATCATTTGCTTCCCATTTGGCATAGAGTGTAAACTTCCAAGAATCTCGATCATCTAGTAGATCAAAGGGTTCCGTATATTCTTGGTCTAAATACCAACCTATGAACGTATACCCTTCTTTGGTTGTTACTGGAATCCCTTCTAATAGATCATCAAGTGATGTGATCGCTTCAATGGTTGTTCCCCCAACCGTTTTAAACATAACTTCTACTTCTTCAGTCTTCTGACATCCAACCAAAGCAAAAAAGACCATCATAAAGATGATTAAAAAAACTTTTTTCACAAGACACGCCTTCTTTCTTTACTTGTGCCCCATCCAGTTGTTCATCGCATATATATCTACATTATAATCGATATAAATTTAAATGAGAAGAACAAAAAGAAAAGAAAGTATCATCGAGACACTTTCTTCATTGATCGATAGTTTCATTCACTTCGAGATATCTTTTGATTGATGTTCTTGCATAATCCTCATCGATTGGAACATCAACAAATCCATACGTCCACTTTCTTAAATGTAGACATTTCAGATAATCAATATGTTTACCATAGGACTGCATATATCCAAGCCTGTACAAATTTAACTGAAGTTTAAGATGATCCATATGTAGTTGATATGTTCTCTTAATATCACCAATACCTAAATCTTTTTTACCACCGATTTGAATAATCATATCAAGTCTTCCGGCACATATAACTTTACCGTTATATTCTAAAACAATTAACTTCTCGTTATCAACAGCATCAAAGACATATTGTTTTTTTAAGTAAAGATAATGATTGAATTCAATTGAAGAACCCATTACACCATCTTTTTCAAATTGCTCGATTTCTTCATGAAGAGCAATACCTCTGTCCGCTGCTTGTTTTAAAACATCGGGTTCAATGTTTTTATAAGGTGACGGTAATACGGTTGATACAATTTGAGTGACACTTGGAACAACCACACCATCAACAATATACGTATGCGTATCATCAATGTATTCGACCTTTTTACCATTGATCCATTCAATTTGATTCATTCTCGTTCCTGATTGCATATAATCCCCCTGCCTCTTTATCTCTATTATAAAAGATTTTCTAATGATTAAGGCGGTTTATGCAAGGAAAAAGGTGCGCTTAATCATAAGCACACCCATATGTTTTAAGGTTTAATCGATACTTCTCCTGAAAGAGATGAACTACTTAACGATGTGATATTCGTTTTTTCTTTGTTGCGAATGATTAAATCGCCAGATACAGATTTAAATGTGACGGTTTTAGGGTAAAATTCAGTCCCTTTAACATCACCACTCACTGCACGAAATTCTGCATTTTGTGCAACCGTATCTTCAAATTTTAAATCACCACTGACTGTATTAGAATAAAATTTACCTTTGATCATGGATTGGTTAATTGAAACATCACCACTCACCATCGATAAATCAACATCATCTACATGCATTTTTGAACATTGAATATCTCCACTGACTGTATTGAGTTTCATGTTTTTAGCAGATCCACACATGATGTCTATGTCACCCGAAGTTGTACTTAGTTTTACGTTTTGTGCTTCTAAAAAATTGAATTGAACATCGGAACTTACACTTTGATGTTTCCATTCATTGATCTTTATATCTTTAGGTAGTTCTAAAATAAAATCGAGATCGTCCTTTGTGCTTCTCATAAAGATGAGTCCTTTAGATTTTGGAGCTTCTAGTTTAAGTTCATCACCGGAGATTTGAAACACATAATTTTCAATATCAGCTTTTCCTTTATAGAAAAGATGTGCTTGGTCATCTTCTGAACTTTGAATGATTAAATCTTCGCTTACTAAATTAATAAAGATATTAATCTCTTTACCTGTTACGCTTAAGCTTTTCCATAATTGAAAGTCTTCATGCATAACTCTTTCTTCTTCTTTAGGGCATTCTGCAGCTAATTCTTTAGCAAGTGTCTTTGGATCACCAAATCTTGTTGCGATATCTTCTTCAGATAAACCCTCTCTCAAAGCTTCTTGAATCATTTCTTCGTGATCTTTGATAATATCATCTATGTCATTTTGATTCATTTTTCTTTTCAGTAATTCGTTCTTTAAATCTTCGATAAATCTCATCATTCTTTTTACCTCCCTGGTTAATGATTTGATAAACACCGCCGATAAATGTATCCCATTCTTCTCTGAGTGATAAATAATAGATAAATCCCTTTTCAGTCATTTGATAATATTTGCGTGGCGCACCTTCAGTTGATTCAACCAAGTATGTTTGAAAATAACCATCACTTGTTAGTCTTCTTAAAATGGGATAAATCGTGTTTTCACTGACATCGATGAAATGAGATAATTTGCTAATGATTTCATAGCCGTAATTATCTTTTTCAACAAGGACCGATAAAACACATAATTCGATGATTCCACGTTTAAATTGTGCATTCATGATATCCCTCCTATGTACCCATTATAACACAGTACTATTTGTCACACAATACTAAAATATCATTTTCCTATATTTACAAAATAAGCACTCATAGAGTGCTTATTTCTTCGTTTTCTTTGGTTTAGAGAACTTAAATGACATAAAGTGATGAAAAGTCTCACCTTTTCTTAAGATACCATCACTCATATCAGGGTAGTGAATACCACCTGGTTCATACTCACATTCAAGTGTTAAACTTGATCTAGTACCATCTCCGAATGCTTCTGGAAGTGGATCTGGTGATGGGATGTTATGTGCAAAAATGACGAGAGCTGGGTAATCTGTTTCAAGATCTAATGTGAGTTCTCCCTTGGAATCTGTTAGTGTTGCACGTCCCATTTTTTCATCAAATACCCATGCATGATCGTATCCACCAATAGGTGTATCTTCTAACGATTTTAATCTTCCTTCAATCGATCCATGTTTTCTTAGATCAAATGGTGTTTTTTCAACGGTTGCTTTTTTTTGTGGAACAAGATGTTCATCAAGTGCGATATAATGTGATGCATCAATAGAAAGACTATGTTGATTAATGGTACCTTTACCATCTAGATTAACGTAGATATGGTTCGTTATACTGCATAAAGTATCTTTTGTTGATTCAGCATGATAGTCAATTCTTAATGCGTTATCAGATGACAATGTATAGGATACAAATAAAGTGAGTTCACCTGGATAATCTTCTTCTCCATCGGGATCCGCAATTTTAAAAATGACAGTTGAAGATTGCTCATCTTCATCAGTTGAAACAAGTTCAAAATGACGATAACTATATCCTCTTTCTCCACCATGTAATTTAGTTGTTTTTCCACGAAATGGTCTAACCGGATAAGATATGCCATCTATGTCATATGATGGAGCAATCAATCTACCTGCTGTTCTTCCAACCGTTTTCCCATAATAAAACTGTGCATTCAAAAATGCATCTATATCATCTGGTCTAACCGTGAGTTCAACACCTTCATATTTTAAAGAATAGATGGATGCCCCATAACTAAATAAGGTGAGTTCCATCTTATTTTTTGATATTGACACTTTTGTGACATCACCCACACTTGTTTTAATGTTTTTTTCAATATTGATCATTTTTATTCTCCTTTATCGTTGTTGTCTTAAAATTATCTTTTAATCCAATATCGTTCGACGACATTGCCATCTTCTTCAATATAATCATTTTCTTTAACACCATGAGCATGCAAAATCGTTCTTCTTGATGCTTCATTGTCTTGGTTACATGTAATCAAGATGGGATTAATACCTCTTAAATCACATTCGATCAAACCTAATCTAAGTTGTTCATGTGCATAGCGATGTCCTCTTTCAGATACACGAATTGAATACCCGATATGCCCGCCATGAAGAAGTAAGGGTTCATTGAGCTCATGTCTTAAATGTAGAATACCTACCATTTTTTGATCTTTCTTTCGAATACTGATGAATGAAGTTGATACGACACGTCCAGCAGGAAGTGTGTCTTTAGATAAGAATAAATCGATATAATCGAGCCATGCTTTAATATCTTCGTATTCACTTAATCCACAACCGCCATGAAGTGATTCATTTAAATCAATAAATTCTTGTCTGAAAGCTTTAATTTCTTGAAGATCACTTATTGTCGGTTTTCTTAAGATAATCTCATTGTGAATGTAATCCTTCTTATTTAAGATGATCTTCACCTTATCATGACGTTCCATTAATTGATAATATCTAAGCCATTCATCAACCGTTGATAAATAAATGATTTGTCCATCAAGATATGTATAATCAAACCGATCGGTTTTCTTCATCGGAAAATAATGTTCTTGCTGACCACTCATGATTGCATAACCAGCCATCATATCAAGAGAAACACCTTCAATGACAAACGAACTAAAATGGCGTGTTTGATATCGTGGGTTTAGGTCTTTGTTTACTTTTTGACCAATCACTTCAAGTAACTGTTCTACTTTGAAATAATCTTCTTCACAGACTAAAAAATCAAGGTCATTGAAGTCATCAACGAAACCTCTTAAATAAAGCATGGCTGATGAACCTAATTGCCATGTAATGTGATTAATTTCAAATAAATGTGCACATTTAACAAGAATATTTAACTTTGTCTTTTTATCCATATGAACCTCAACATAAAACCAATGATTTATAATAGATACTACAATTATAGCATAGCAAAATAGGAATAATTTTTCAAAAATGAAAAGGCGATGCCAACTTATGACATCACCTATTTAAATCACTAATTAAGAATGAAATAACCTCTAAAACCTCTTGATCCATAGTATGAATCTGCACCATTATGATAGATAAATGTGCGTTCATATCGTTTATCACCAAAGAGTGCACCACCTAAATCACGCAGTGTTTTTGGTGTCTTAATCCAGCTTGATGTCTTTAAATCAAAGTCATCAAAAGCTTGGATGACGCGGTATAATGTTTCATCAATAAGTTCAATATCCATCTTTTTTGCTAGCATTTCAGCAGATGTTTCAGGTGGAAACTTCTTTCTTTCTAATCTCGCTTCTTCGTCGTAGCAACAACTGACTCTTCCTTTGGGAGACTCTTTTGATGCATCAATGACATAGATTTTTCCATCAATATCGAAAATATCAGGTTCTCCCCCTGATTCTTCCATCATAAGAATACGTGTGAACGCTTTTGGATCTTGGTTTATTTTTTCAACAACTAAATCCCAAGACAGTTTTTCATGTCGATGCTTATTCTTCTCAAATCTTTTTTTCAACACACCTAATAAAAGTTCTTTTTGATTTGTATCCATCATTAAACCTCCGTTTACTTGGATTCGGCTTTATTATATCAAATGGTTATAACAATCTAAAGAAATACGACAAGTAATTAAAAATAAAAAGTTCCATTGAGTTAATTCGTTAAAAATGATAGCTATTAAAATAGAGTAGATAGAGTTTGTTTTCGATGATCTATCGGAGCTATCTCATACATTTTTTTCTGCAATCTTTCTTCATTGTCATGCTTTATATATTAATCTACAAGGTTTATCTTCTCACCTTCATATAATTGATCATTCAGATAGATGCTTTAATTTTTAAGCACACTTAACCTAGACTCGATCGGTGTGTTATCTACATAAACACTTCTGTAAGATGCATTTTGAGGTACATGATGTTCTTCAAGTTAGTTTGTTTGTATAATATCATAAATTGGCTCCATTGATCAAAATTGATAGTGAGATACTTGCTATATTGAGAAGGAAATAAGTCATATTCTACATCTAAAAAAGACCACATGATTCAGTAAGATAATTAAACCTAATGAATTTGAGTATAAGCCCATTAAATCGAAAAAAAGACCATCAGTTTTGATGGTTCTTCTCATTATCAGGGTAAAAAATGTCGAAAAAGACTTTTTTATTTACCCTGTACAATCCAATTTATGCTGATAAAAATTCAAGGATTGTCCTTATAGGAATAGCAAAGATATACCCATATATCGGGGTTCCTTCATTATCTAATATTCTAAGCGTTAAAATACCTATGAGGTGTCCATATGTATCAATTAAAGCACCACCACTTACACCGTTTGCCGATGCAGCATCGACTTGGATATATGTATTTTCAATCGTATTGTTTTGAATATTGATGTTACCTCTACTAACAATTCCAGAAGTAATGCTAATACCTAAATTATTGGCGTTACCCATGAGGTATACTGTTTGACCCTCAACAATATCACAATTTTTAAAACTTATGCTTTTACCTTTTTTATCTTCCATTGACAATAATGCTAGATCTAGAATTTCATCATATTTAACTAGACTGACTGTTATATAATCACTTTGATCAGCAAATCTAATTTCAAGTTGACTATGTATATGAGATGTACCTTGATTTGTATATGATATCACATGAAAGTTGGTGATGAGTTCTGTATCAGAAATAATCACAGCTGTTCCAAATGATTCTATCTCATCGGTCATTGCTTTCAATTCGACAACACTTGATATGGAACTCTCAAAGATCTTAACTGCTGTTTTTGGGGATTTTAATAGAGTAATGCCTAATGTGATTAAAGAGAAAATCAAAGAAAAGATTGCTATTGTAAGTGTTGTTTTACGCATCAACACTTTCTCCAAAAATTAAACTAATGCCATTTGGGTAACCTTCATAAATTGAAAATGGATACAAAACAATGTTCAACCCATCAAAATCATACGTTCCTGATAATATTACTGTATCTATGCTACTCTTCATAATGAATTCTCCATCATCAAATGACATCATAATACTCTCGCGATTAAACTCTCCGTGAACTCTATGATAATAATAGTCATTTAAATCATCATTATTCAAATAAATACCACATTCTTCAGATCGCCATGTATTATATAAATAATTAAGTGGCTTAATATCTTCATCATAAACTCTTGTAAGCGTTTCATCAAATTCAGATAATAGTTCATTATCAAAATCATTGGCAGCTTCTAAAACATCTGAAACGAACATTTTATCATAATTTAATTTAAAATAGCCAATTTGTTCAAATGAAACCTTAAGAATATATTCTGCATTTTCTGTACCGGGTTGTTCTACATATACAACTAGTCTTTCTTGAGGATAAAAATAGTTCACCATAAAAGATGTTTCTATGTTGCCATGTAAAACAAAAAGTCTACCTATGCCACCACTAATTGTGAAAGGAATTTCAAGTCTAATACTTCCATCTTCATTAATAAAAATTAGCTCATCTTCATCAATTAATGGATTTAATGTTGCAGTACATCCAGATAACATAAATATCAATAACGCTGTTATGAGTAACATGATTTTTTTCATTATATCATCCTTTTATCGCTATGCCGGATATGAACTGTTCATTTCTTGATGAGTAACTACTAGTAAATAAACTTATCAAAACCGCAATAATAAAAATGAACATTTTCTTCACATATTTCCCCTCCAAGTGAATTTGTTTGCAACAATTATATCAAGAAAAGGATTTTAGAACAATATTTCAAACCCGTTTTCCTCTAGATGATTTAGCACAGGAGAGTAGACCCCACCATTTCATATGATAGCTCAAGTCTATATTATTCTTATAAAGGTCTAACTGAAATCGCTGAATGACACCTTTTCAGAAATAAAAATATATACAATCTTCTTAATTCAGTTTTTTAATATCACCTTTTAACATATCATCAAAACTCTATTGAAAATCAGAAAATTTGATAAAAAATCGTTAATAGATCAAACATAATATAATCTTTAAAAAGTGTGATAATGATGTGAATGTTTAAGGAATCGTTAAAAGAATAGATCGTAACAACACTTCTGACTTGCAATATACAGATTTATTTTCAAAAAATCGTCACGTAATTTGGAGATAGTTGAAAATCTCACTTTCTGCATAAAAAAAACTCCTTCGTTTAAGATCAGGTATCATTATTATACCTTTTCTCCAACTTTTGGAGTCAGTTCATTGTCTAATGGTGCCATATGAGAACAAATAAACGCGCACAATTAATACGAAAATACTTAAAAGCGTCCCATTGTCCTTTAATATACCTTTTAAAGGACATGGTGGGAAAGTATAGCCCGAATTGTCAAACTTTTTAAAACTAAATATTTTTTAAGATTTAGTTTTTATGCTCATTCGAATTTCATCCAGATTATAATTGTCCATAACAGCCACAGATTTTGTCTTACCGTCTTTTGTAAATCCATAATTCTCGTACCATGCTATTGATGGTATATTATTATGCAACACCCATACACTAACATATTCATATGTTGCCAATCTTTTAATGCATTCATTCATTAATGCTTTTCCGATACCAAGCTTTTGATAATCCTTCAAGACATATAAAGCATACACTTCTCCTCGATTATTAACAGAATCACTGGACTTATTATATGCTGCAAATCCCACGATTTCCTTATTGTATTCAGCAACTAATGTGTTTTCAGGATATTTTTTAGCGATATTTATACAACGTTCGAGCGAATGCTTCTCTAAATATCTCGAATCCATGAGTCCTTTATATGTTTCAATCCAGCTTTTAAAATGAATATACCCCTTTTGCTCATAATCCTTTTCAACCATGTCTCTTATTAGGATCATATACGCCTCTCTTACAGTGCAACTTATATTTTTTTTGCACTGTATTTCTTTCAAGGTTTTATATATTTTGCGTTCTTAAAGTTACCAATCTTTCGAATAATACCTTCGTTTTGAAGTTCAATGAGTACTTTTTTAATGGTATCAACAGCAATGTCTGGCCATAGTTCCATTAATTCTTTGCGACTCAAGGGTACCAAACTCTTTTCGATGGTTATTTTTATACGTTCTTTCTTATTTGTAACCTTTGATGAAAGAATACTTACTCGTTTATCTAGTTCATTATAACAGCGAATTAATGTGATAAGAAAATGATTGATAAAGGGATAATAATCATTCGTACTATTACCCCAGTTATCTGAAGATAGTTTTAGAGACTGATAATATTCTTTTTTATATAAGTTAATTTGATTTTCGAATGAGATGTATTTTCCAATGCTAAAACCATTTTTATAGAGCAATAATAAGCTGAGTAGTCTACTCATACGACCATTTCCATCTGAAAAAGGATGGATTGATAAAAAATCTAAAATGACACATGGAATGAGAAGTAATTGGTTGACACTAGAATCGTCTCTAGCATCCATGTAAGCTAAAATCATTTGTTCCATTGCGACTTGTGTTTCTTTGGCTGGTGTTGGTCTAAAACGAACACTTCTAGTTTCATTTTTGGAAATCTCAAGAATGACGTTATCAGAGGTTTTATACTTTCCAGCATAAGAAGGGCGTTCATAAGATAATAACAATTGATGAAAAGCAAGAATTTGTTCTTCTGTAAAAGAATATTCATCGTAATTATGATGAATGAGGTCAATAACATCTTTATAGCCTAGAATTTCATTTTCATTATGGTTTATCGGAGATATAGATCCACTTAGTAGACCCTTAATTCTCTCATCAGTTGTTACAATACCTTCTATAGCATTTGATGAGATAATGGATTGAACAATAGCTATCTTTGTTAATTCTTTAAACAGTTTAGGATATGTATCAACCAAGGTTCTTCTATCAATAGTAAGTTTTTCTACTGTAGTTAACAGATTAACAGTATGTGCTGGTATAGGTTTATTCTTTAGAAATGAATAATCAAAGATTCTCATGAGTCACCCTCCTTTTACAGTGCATATTATACCATTTTATGCACTGTATTTCAATACCTAAAACAAAAAAACTCCAATCGGAGTTTTTAAAGGTATCCATGGTGCGGTCGAAGGGATTCGAACCCTCACTCCGAAGAACTGCCGCCTGAAGACAGCGCGTCTGCCAGTTTCGCCACGACCGCATGCAATTCTTATTATACACGAATGTTTCTTTAACTGTCATATGTAACCATCAAAAAAGTCCCATGATTTCCATGAGACTTTGTTTGTTTATTTTGTTTTATCTTTCTTCGTTAATATAGATTTTTTCTTAGGTTTTTCTTGTGGTTCAATATTTTTTTTAGGTTCTTCCTTGATTTCAACTTGTTCTTCTCTTACATCACTTAGTTCACCAAAGTATTCAAGAGATGCCTTGATTGTACCTGTTAAAGGTACCGCAAGTAAAACACCAGCAAACCCAAATACACCACCAAAGAAGAGTAATGCTGATAAGACTGCAAGTGGATGAATATGAACTTGTTTACCTAAAACATTAGGTTGAATGATGCTTCCTTCTAATGCTTGTTCAATGAGTTGAAGCGCAAGAACTATAAGCATGGCAATCAAGAAAATATCGCCACCACCATTGAGTTGTAATTCTAAGTGTTTGGTTAATAAGAAGACAATCGGTGCCATCACACCAAGCCACGCACCTAAATAAGGAATGATGTTAAATAATCCCATAAGGGTTGCAAAAATAATCGCGTAATACACAGGAAAACTTGGTACGAAAAGTGATAATACACCTAATGTGATCGAAAAATACAAGAAGATAATCAGCATCATCAAACCTTGACCTTTAAAATAGTTTCTAATCACAACATCACTACGTTTGCCAAGTTCTATGACATGCTTTCTCACCTTTTTTGGTGCAACTTTCGCGATGTTCATAAAGATATATGCTTTTTCTTTAATCAAATAAAACATAAAGACTGGTGTTAAGACGAAAACCATAATCACACTAATCAGTGATGAAGCAAATCCTGATAAGGATAACAAAATAGATCCCGCTAAACCTAAAATACGTTCAATGGATGCTCCATTCTGAGACATTTCTGTGATTAAATCAGAGATGTCACTATTCGCAAAATACGTTGTTATCACTGTAATGATATCATTGATAATATCTTGAATACTTGCATTATCGATGAAGGACAATAGACTATTCAAAATAGCAGATAACTGTGTGACTATAAAATAGATGGCAATACCTAAAATCGTTAAGATAAATAGAATACCAATTAATATGGCTAGAATAATAGCTAAACTTCTCTTTATTTTGAGTTTTTCATGAATCACATTTGAAAGTGGTCCAAGAATGAAACTGAAGAAAAAAGCAATCACAAACGGAATCAAAACGGAGTTAATTGCGTTAAATATTTTTACGAGTGAATCCCTTGTTAAAAGTTGTAAAAAATAAAGACCCGCTAATGAAACGGTAATCACGGATACTACGAGTAAATAATGAATTAATTTTTCTTTGGTTAACCAAGGTTTATTCATGAAATCCCCTCCTTGTCGTTATATTCATTATACACGATGTTTTTTTGTTTAAGGCTTGTTATAATTGAATTACCACTTACATAAGGAGATCCTATGTCAAAACTTGTTTGCTTTTCCCCACGTTTACTCACTGAAGAAGGTGTTGAAAAACAATTTGTCAACACACGCTATATAAACCGTCTTGTAGAAAGAGGGGTTAATACACTTCAACTCACATTAGGTAACCCCTATCCTGAAGATATCTTAAACCTTTGTGATGGTTTTGTCATCACAGGCGGAACAGACTTAGACCCTAAAACTTATGGTGAAGAAAATCAAGGATTATCCAAACAGATCGATCAAAGACTTGATGAGATCGATCGTCTAATGATTGAACATGCTGTTAAATATCAAAAACCATTACTCGGTATATGTAGAGGTCATCAATCACTCAATGTCTTTTTAGGAGGATCTCTTCACCAAGATTTAGGTGATCTTAATCCTCAACATAACCGTATCAAAGACGATCATATCATCCAAATGTTACCTCATCCTTCATTTGCATGGGGAAACCAAATATCAGTGAATAGTTATCATCATCAAGCGATTAACAAACTTGCAAAATCATTAAAAGCTGTAGGAACACATGAAGACGGAACGATTGAAATGATTGTTCATGAATCTCTACCAATCTTTGCCGTTCAATGGCATCCAGAAATCACACCTGATTCACCCATTTCAAAATTAATCTTTGATCATTTTGTATCAACTGTCAATAAAGAAAAATAAGAGCAAATTTCTTTGCTCTTTTGTTTAAATCATTGCTTTCGTACTTCCTCTAACAATGAGTTTCGCTTTAACCATCTTCGACTCTGTTGTTCTCGTATTTGCTAAAATATCTTTCATAATAAGGTTAGCTGCAAGCTCACCTTTTTTTGAGATGTATTGTCTAATCGTTGTTAACCCTGGAGATGTGAAAGACGCTGCTTGGATATCATCAAATCCGACAATGGATAGCTCATCGGGGATCTTCTTTCCTGCGTCTTGGCAAGTTTTCATCATACCGAGAGCAACAATATCAGCATCAACAACAAGCGCTGTTAAATCGACTTTTTCTTTCATTAAACGCTGCGCTAATGTCACACCACCTTCAAAAGTTGTGAGTGTTTCAAATACCCAATCGTTATTGATTTTAAGGTTCGCTTCAATCATGGCTTTCCCATAACCTAAGTAACGGTTATTATGAATCGGGGATTCTTTAATCGAGCCCCCAACAAACCCTATTTTCTTATGTCCTAAGCTAATTAAATGTTTTGTTGCTAAATAAGATCCTTCAGCATCATCTGTATTAACTGAATGAAAATCATTAGCATAGGATTCATAAACGTCCGTTAAGACGGTTGGAATATTAAGTGTTTTAACTTCCTCATAGATATCTGGTGGATAAGAACCTAATAAAATGATGCCATCTAAACCTCTACTTTGAATCCAGTTTTTATACTTTCCTTTAACCTGAATGCCTGATAATAAAATATCATAACCATATGATGCAATCACTTTGTGGATTTCTCCTAAATATTCAGCAAAGAACGGATTTGTTTCAAGAAGTGTCCCCGTTGTATCAGAAGGTGCAATCAAAGGTAGAGTAACACCGATTAACTTGGTTTGTCCGTTAGATAAAGAGCGGGCATTAATACTCGGTATATAATCGAGTTCTGCCATGATTTGTCTAACTCTTTCTCTTGTTTTTTCAGAAACTTTATCAACATCATTAATGACGTAAGATACAGTTGCTGTTGAAACACCGGCTAAACGGGCAATTTCAGCAATATTGGTTTTCTTTGTCATAAGTCCTCTATCCTAAGTTCGTTTATTCTTATTATAACTTAAAAAAGTGCTAACATCTTTCTGAGTTGTTCAAATCGATAATCTGCAAGATGAGATTTACGTGCATCTGAGACTGCAATGGCAGTCATTTTCGCTTGTTTAGCAGCTAAAATGCCTGCTTCTGCATCTTCAACAACTGCACAGTTTTCAGGATCTATTCCTAATTTTTTAGCTGCTTTTAAGAAAACATCGGGTTCTGGTTTAGATCGTGTGACATCATTACCATCTGCAATTTCATCGAATGTTTGATCTAAGCCAATTTGTTTTAAAATCTTCTTTGTGTTTTTAGAAGAAGATCCAATCGCAATCTTAATCCCTTTTTGTTTTAACGTATCAATCACTAGATTAACATCTTCTAAAATATCTTTAGGTGTTAGTGATGCAAGCAGTGTGACGTAATAATCATTTTTGATGGTTGCTAATTTTAATTTTTCTTCTTCTGTGTAGGGTTTAGATGCTTTTTCTAAAATGATGTTAAGAGAATCCATGCGTGAAACACCTCTCAAACGATGGTTAATCACGTGATCAAAATAGATACCTTCTTGGTCTGCAATATACTTCCATGCTTTATAATGAAGTTCATCGGTGCTAACGATTACACCATCTAAATCAAAAATTACAGCTTGTATCATTTTGTTAACTCCTTTATATCAAAAGTATCTTTTTTAACACATATCTCATACGTTTTACCTAAGTGATGTGCTTTAAATCGTATGGATGTGATTGATTTGGGTAAATGGGGGATACATGAAACTTGATCACTAAATGTGCAACCAGCAAACCCGTGAACTACCGTCATATAGGCACCACCTGATGCTGCTGGGTGTGTCCCACCAATATAAACATCACCTGCATAATGTTTTGATTCGCCTGTTAAATCAACGGTTGCTGATTTCATAAATAATGGATATGCATAGTCTGGATTATCTGTTAAACATGCTGTGAGTGCATACATGGATGCAGAAAGCGATGAACCGTGTTCAGTTCTCGGTTCATAATAATCCCAGTTTGCTTTCATGATTTGTTTTGAATATTTCTCTTTAAAAAGATAGAGCATCGCGATTACATCAGCTTGTTTAATAATCTTGGTATCACCCGCTAATCCTTGTCCTCCAAGATACTCATTGGGATGTAATTTCTTTTCAAATAAATCTTTTTTCGTGATGTCTTTCAATTTGAAATAACCATCAAACTGTTCAATGATTAAGTCATCATTGACTTCTTTGATGTAAACTTTTGAAATGATTTCTTTAATCGTCTTTAGTTCATCTTCAAAATCCATTTTTCTAACGAGTTCTTCAAAGATAGGTGACTTTTGATGAATAAAATAATTCTCAACATTTAATACGGTTTCAAATACCATCTTCACTAATTGATTCGTGAATGCATTGTTATGTACACGTTCATGATATTCATCAGGACCCATCACATCCCATACTTCAAATCGGTCTTTTGAAATGGCATAATGACCATAATCTAAATAAAATCTAGCAACTTCTAAAATGACATTGAGTCCTCCTTGATGAAGAATTTCATAATCACCCGTGCGTTTCATATACATCATCATCGCATAGACAACATCACCAGAGATGTGTACTTGTTTATCTTTAAAATATGTTCTGATTAATCGCTTCGTGAAGACATCTGTCACGTTATAGTCTGTGCATGCGTCATGCCCATCATCTTGGGATTCCCATGCATAAAATGCGCCTTTAAAACCATAAGATTTCGCTTTTTCAAGTGCGCCTTTTAAACCTTGAATGCGGTATTCAATAATCTTTTTTGCACTTTCTAAATCATGGTTTAAATAAAATGGGAGCATAAAAATTTCTGTATCCCAAAAGATAGCACCTTTATAGGTTTGTCCGGATATACCTCTAGCTGGAATAGATGCATGATCATATCTTGATGGTGCAAGTATCAATAAGTGATAGATTGAATAACGAAGTGATAGATCAGCTTTTTCATCGCCTTCAATCTTAACATCTGCGATATCCCATTTCTTTAGCCAAGACTGTTGATGTCTTTTTAAATGTTGATCGAATCCTTTATATGCTAAATGGTGTAATCTATCTTTTAAGACATCATCTTTTTCATCAACACCTATATGTATATATTGATCAACTGTATATGTTTGATGCGCGCTCGCATCAATTTCAATCAGTTTATAGATACCTTTGTCTTCTTTATTGATTGTTTCTTGAACAGGTTTAAAATCACAATCGATTGATTTTAAAACAGTGATTTGATTCTTTTTTTCGTGTGAAACACCGGATGCAACTAAAACATCATCTGCTTCACTGAATAAAACTTTTTCGATGTGTGGTCCGTGAATATCCCAAATATCACCATCGATCCCTGTTTTAATTTCTATCTTACAGGGTTGACTTGCAGTCACAGAATATTTAACTAAAATCGCTCTTTCTTCAAGATCAGATACAAATCGTTTTGACTCAATAACGATATCGTTTCCATCAATATGAAATGCTGATTTTCTTGACATCACAGCGTCTTTCAAACTTAAGTTTTGTTCATGTTCATATGGGTTTTGGTGCATCACACCCACTTCGACTCCATTAACAAAGACTTGTGTAAAAAGAGGATTAAATGCATTGACAGGTTCTCTCCAACCATCACCTACCTGATCATAAACAAGCGGTAAATGAACAGCAACCAATGCTTCTTTTCTCATTTCATCAAGTGTTCCACGAACACCTAACTTTAAATGACCAATTAAAAATTGGTTACCGCGATGAATGATTTTATGTTGATCAAAACCAACTTCTTTAATGTTCCATGACATGAATTTTCGTTATTCCTTTTTCTAAATGATAGACTTTATCATAAATTAAGATGGCTTCTTTTACCTTTTGATCGACATTTAAGGTTAATTCATCTTTTGTTACGTGGACTCTGATATTGGAATCCATATAATGAATGGTAAACTCATATGATGACCAGTTATTTGGACACATTGGACTGAGTTTTAACATTTCGCCATCACTTCTAAGACCACCGAAACCATAAACAATATTAACCCAAGCTGCAGCAATCGATGTTAGATGGAGACCTTCTTTTGTGTTTCTGTTATAGTCATCGATATCCATACGTGTCGCAAATCCAAAGAAGTCAAGTGCTTGTTTGGTATAACCTAATTCAGCAGCAAATATCGAATGGATGGATGGTGATAATGATGATTCATGAATTGTCTTTGGTTCATAGTAATCATAATTGACTTTCTTCGTTTCTAAGTCAAAATGAGAATTATATAAGAACATAAACATTAAGACATCAGGTTGTTTAATCATATCATTACGATAAATCCGATCATAACTCCAATGTGAATAAAGTGGGAAATCAGTCACTGGAATCGAATGAATATCGATATGCGGTAGATCATGAAAACCTTCATGTTGTTCATAAATCTTTGTATGCTCATCATAAGGGATATACATCTTTTCACATTGATCCTTCATGACTTCAATTTCTTCTATGTGTAGACCTAACTTTTCTATAACATGTTTTACACGACGATCTTCTTGATACTTATTAAAAACTTCAATCATATAAGACATGGACTCTTTACCAAGTAAGTTTGTGTAGGCGTTATGGTTAACCATCATCTGGAATTCATCTGGTCCCATCACACCATAGTAACCGAACTTGGTTTGATCTTGATTGTATTGACCTCTTGATGAAAAGAATCTCGCAATTTCAACAAGCATTTCAAACCCAAAATCAAGTAAGAAATCAACATCTTTTGTATTCTTGATATAATGCCAAATGGCATATGCAACTGCACTAGTGGGTTGAAATTGAAGTGATGCATGTTGCCATAAGTCACACGCTTCATCACCATTTAACGTAGCAATCGGATAACATGCACCCTTACAATCAAGTTCTTTTGCTCTTTTACGTGCTTGTTCAAGTGTGTTATATCTAAACATAAGTAGGTTTTTTGCGGCTTTAGGATTAGAGAAAAGATAGACTGGTAAACAGTATGTTTCAGAATCCCAAAAAGCGTGCCCTGAGTAAGCTTCACCGGTTAATCCTTTAGCACCAATATTATTTTTTTCAGAAACACCTTGGTAGGTATTCACTAATTGGAATAGACAATAGCGAATGCCTTGTTGATTTGCTAAATCGCCTTCAATCTTTATATCGTTATGATCAAAATAAGTTTGATAGAAAAGTTGATTTTGGTTTAATGTCTCTTTATATGAAGCTGATTTTAACAGTTCTTGAGCTTGATTTAAATAGGAATCAAACGATGTTTCTCCAGCTTTATCGATGAATGAGACAATATCTTTATGAATGATAACTTCTTGATTTAAATCAAAAATCATGATTTCAGTTTGACATTTTTGGTCATATGTATGCTTACTCACTACAGGTACATTAACATGTATTTGAAACATTTCGAACACGGATTGATGTGTTGTTGTGTGTCCTAAAATAGCGTAATCCTTATGATCACTTACTTCCCAAAACCCCGGATTACCCCAATGTTTAGTATTAAAATCAAGACCGATTTGAAGTGTAACAGGTCCATGATAATCAAGAGGTTTAATCGTGATGACTTGGTGTGCTAATGCATAATTTGTCATATTTAAAAGACGTTTAAATGAAATGCTAAATAGATTTTCATATTGATAAGAACGAACGGATTCACCTGTTTTAAAATCAAGTGTTCTCTCGTAGTGTGAAATCTTTTTAGGGTCAAACACATAAAGTTCGTTTCCTAAATATAGTCTTGTATAGAAGATATTAGCTGCATTAACCATGTAATGTAGTTTATCAGAAATGCCTTTATAATGGCTTCTTCTTATATCTTTAGGTATCTCATAAATGCCATTAAAGTAAGTACCGATTAATGTTTCTTTGGGATATCCTTCATCAAAAAAGCCTCTGACACCCATGTATTCATTGGACAGTGAAAAAAGCGATTCTGAAACAACGGCTTGTTTTTCGTGAAATCCAACTTCTCTTAACTTCCAAGGATCAATTTCAATATATCGTTGTGCAACTTTTGCCATAGTATTCTCCTCTTTCAAAGACACTTATTTGATGTAAACAAAGTCATCGAGTATGTCTTTTACGTGACTGATTTTTTTCTTATGATGTGCGTTTATGATGTAATGTTTTGATTTTGCATCATAACTGATGTCTGGATTTTTTTCGTCTTCAATCACTTCATAACCATAGTTATTAAGTTCTTGAATGATTCTTGATGCTTTCATCTCATCTGAAATGTGATCAAAACTAATCTTTGTCTTTACATGGTTTCTAATGCGTTTCTTATGTTCATCAAAAACAAGAGTTTGCTCGCTAAATCCAAGATAGACTTGATGATTTATATCAAAGTCTTTATCAACGGATACCTTAATGTTTTGTCCAAGCAAGTCAACATAAAGGATTTGATGTGAACCAAAATGTTCATGATATGAGATGCTACCTTCAACCGAATGTATATCTTTTTGATCAGATATCATTAAAGATTGTGGGCGGATTGCAAGATATCCCTTTTGAAGTTCATTCTGCTTGATTAAATCTAAGACATCTTGATGTATATTTATATTTTCACCATTGATTAACAGAGCTTCTTTATCATAAACAAATTCAAACACATTGATTTCCGGAGAGCCCATAAAGGTTGCAACCTCTAGATGAGAAGGATCTTCATACATCTGTTTTGGTGTTCCAACTTGAATGACTTTCCCATCCATCATTAAAACAATACGCGTTGCCATCGCCATGGCTTCGATTTGATCATGTGTCACATAGATCGAAGTCGTTTGAAATTGACGTTTTAGACGAATGAGTTCACTGCGCATTTCAGCTCTTAAAACAGCATCTAAATTAGAAAGTGGCTCATCAAATAAAATGAGTTTTTCATTATCAATCAACGCTCTAGCAAGAGCAACTCTTTGACGCTGCCCACCCGATAATTGGTGCGGATAACTTCCTAGTTTTTCTAAAAACGAAAGCTTTGATGCCAACGTTTCAATGGCTTTCTTCTTTTCAAGTTTTGTTAATGTGTGATTAAGAAGTCCAAATCCAATATTGTCTTCAACCGTTAAGTGCGGTAAGAGAGCATAATTTTGAAACACAAAGCTCAGTTTTCTTTTTGAAGGGTCTTGATCATTTTGAACTACGTCATCAATCATGAGTTGTCCTGAATTAATTTCTTCAAGTCCAGCAATCATACGAAGTGTCGTTGTCTTACCTGAACCTGATGGACCGACAAACACCAAAAACTCATCATCAAAAATCTCTAAAGAGAGATCTTTGATCACATCGATGTTTTTCTGGTATGACTTATAAACATGTTCTAATGAAATATGACTCATATAAACTCCTATTTAATGCCTGTGGTTGCAACATTTGATGTAATACGTTTTTGGAAAATAAAGAAGATAATCATCGGTGGAATCATGGTGAATAAGAGTAAGCTTAAGAATTGATCTAATGTCATATTATAAGCATACATTTCAACATTGACTTTAAATAATTTAATCATAACAGTCCAATACTCTTGGTTATTAATCATGATATAGGGGAGTAAGAAATCATTCCATGCTCCTGTTACACTAAAGATTGCTACAACCATCATCACGGGTGTTGATAGTGGCACAATGATTTTAAAGAATGTTTGAAGATGCGTTGCGCCTTCAAGTTCTGCAACTTCAAATAAATCTTTAGGTAGATGATCAAAATGTGTTTTAAATAATAAGAAATTAAAGGGGGATGCCCCTGCAATCAACCAAAATGGAATCAGTGTAATAAAGGTTGATTGAACTTGTCTTAATGACATACCTGTGAGGTTAGAGACAATCTCATAAATCTTCGTAATATTGGTATAAAGTGGTACAAGTGCTACCGTTGGAGGAATAAGCATCGATCCTAAAATTAAATAGAAAATGATTTTATGTCCTTTAGGTTTTAATACCGAAATCACATAAGCTAATAAACCATTAAATAAGACCGCACAGATGGCTGCACCTAATGAAATGAAGAGTGAATTATACACATTCTTCATGATTTGTGTTTTTTCAATAACAACTAAAAACTTATTAAAATCAAATGTTTCTGGGAAAAAAGTATAGTTAGATGGTAATTGAAGTAATTCATTACTATCTTTAAATGATGTTACAAAAAGCCACACAAACGGCATCATCACAACAAGCATTCCCAGAATAAGCAGTGTATACATCACATAATAACCGATACGTCTTATAGGTTTTTTATAATCTGAATACGTTAATATACCTTCTGTTTTTGATTTAAACAGTTTTAATCCAAAACGCTTAGTGAAATCAAATAAATGATTCGTCATCTTAATGATCCATGACCATAAACGATCTAGTTTAATACGTTGAATCAGTCTCATCATGAATTGGTTACACATTTTCACCATTTTTTTGACGGATAGATAAAACTGATAGAGCTTCTTACTTTCTCTTCGTTCAATCTTCTCTTTTAACATTTCATAACTGACATAAGGTTTATTCAAGCCTAATTTTGTATTGGTTTTACGATCAAAATAGAAATAGACGTACGTAAATCCTAACAAAATAATCATTGTGATCACACCTAATGCAGCGGCTTGACCTGTATCTTGTGTGGTATAAATGAGTTTATAGATCAATAAACCTAATGTATTTGCGTTATCATTCGTCTGACCCATAAAAATCATCGGTTCATAAAAGATTTGGAACACAGAAATGATTTGAATGATTAAAAGTAGTTTAATATTTGAAAGTAATGCAGGCAATGTAATATATCTTAATCTCTTTCCAACAGATAAACCTTTAATACGTGCTGCTTCATAAAGCGAATGGTCAATCGATTGAATCGTTGCTAAATAGATTAACATCGTTGATCCAGCTGATTTCCAAGTAAGTGTCATGATGATCAAAGGAATCGATAACTGATCATTAGAAATCCACTCTGAAGTTGGTAATCCTAATTTGGATAATAAGATATTAAAGAAACCGTAATCGTTGGCATCCATCATGATCTTCCAAGTTAAAATCACAGCAATCGCTGGGACAATATTAGGGATATAGAAACCTACTTTAAATAAACTCTTTGTCTTAACAACTTCACTGATGAATAACGCTAAAACGATCGGAATAAAAAAACCAATAATTAGTGAATATAAAACGTAGAGTAACGTATTTTGTAAAGCTTGTCCAAATCTTGGATCTTGAAAGACTTTAATATAATTTTCGAATCCATGAAAACCTACAATATCAAAGTTCGTTGTTTTCGCAAACGAGAAAACAATATTTTGAACTAAGGGTCCCCATATAAAAAACAAAAGCAAAAGAAGTGACGGTAATGCAACCGCCCAAGCTAGGATGTTTTTCTTCATGATGGCTTTACTTCTTTTGTTATCTGTTTTTTGAATGGATGTCATATTAATCAAGTTGCTCTCTTAAGTAGTTTTCAAATAGTTCTTGTTTTGAATTCAGTGATGATCTCACATCAAAGCCTGGATTTTTTAAATTCACCACGACTTGATCTAAAAGTTCATACATATATTGTGTAAAGTAAGGTTCTTCCCTACGTCTTGTTTCGGGTAACATGTCATAAAAATCTTGGAAATTGTGAAATGATGATACATTGACGTATTGTGCATTCAGTGAATTAATCAATGTCACATAATCTTCATTGACCCAGGGTCTTACCTCTGGAAGGATTAACATATTTTTACGGGTTGCGGTTTGTAATCCTTCTCTCATCGCTGATTGTGCAACTTCAGAAACTTCTGGAGATCTTCCCATATATTCTAAAAACTTAATGGCACCTTCTACGGCTTCATCAGTATCATAGGCACTAAACATATATGGTGTTCCACCGAAAAGTGTATATTGACCTGCTGGTCCCGCTGGAATAGGGATAAATGCGATATCATTTCGGTCCATACCGCCTTGTGTAATGACATTCGAAATGACATCATTACCTGCAATTGCCATACCAATTTGACCATTACCTAAACGGGTTGCCCATTCGGAGTAATTCATGTTTCCTACAGGTACGATTTCAGCATCATAAAAACTCTTTAAAAATTCCATGGCTTGCACTGCTTCATCTGAATTTAAATTAGAATGAACTTTGTTGTCTTCTCCAACCACTTGAAGTTCAGCACCAAATGCCCAAGCATAATTCGAATACTGCCAACCACCATTTTTATCAACGTTTAAGATAATCAAACCATCGACACCAGCATTATCTTTAATAGCTTGTGCAGTAACAAATAATTCAGTCATGGTCTGTGGGTAAAATTTTTCTTCTGGATTATCTGGGTTGACGATGTCATAAATGCCATCACCATCTAAATCATCCACTAAACCTGCATCAAAGAATACATTTAAATTAACGATGATCCCTAAACCATAGCCATCTCTTGGAATGCCATAAAGCTTATCATCAAAGGTTAAATAATCTCTGAGTTCAGGATCCATCTTGTCATACCAACCCATATCTGTAACAATATCAGTGATATCTTTCGCATGGCCACCCGAAACAATCATTTGAGGTTCAGTAAACCATGTTTGAAAAACGGTAGGAAGTGTTTTCGAATTTGCTCTTGCATAAAATGCTTCAACAGAATACGTAAACGACTCTCCAATGATTTCATATTCAGGATAATCCGCTTCAAAACGCTCTTTCCATGTGTTAAACATGGTGATATCATCAGTGTTTGCAGACTCTGGCCACATACCGATGACAACTTCAATTTTACTATTAGTTTGACAAGCGAACATGCTGATCGTTACGAATAACATAACGCTTAATACGACTATTTTTTTCATATGATATACTCTCCTAATGTTTTTATTGTACACCGCTTTATGCAATAAAAACATTAGATTTCTCCCCTTCACTTGGAAGAGGAGAAATCCATCTATTTTTATGTTTTAAAAATTAAACAACTTCTGAATCGTAAAACATACTCATTTGGTATCCATAAACATCAAGGCTAACTTTCATGTTGTCAATCACAACACCGCCATTATTAATATGGAAACCTAAAACTTGTAAACCAGATACATTAGATACATAATCTCTTAAAGAGATAGTAACTGTCATATAATCAGTTCCAATTGCAGTTACTGCGCCATCAGCAACTAATGTCGACCAGTTGATCACATTACCATCGCCAAATTCAATTCTAAAGGTATCTGCATTATTGCCTGCTGCTAATTTGACATCAAATGTCAGATAGCTTGTACCTGCAATACGAGGTGAACCAAATCTAACAGTTGCATAATCAGCAGTTACTAATTGGATTGCTCCATCACTAACAAGTGCCCATTCGCCCCACCAGTATTTAACGCCATCATTGGTTGGAGCAGTTGCAAAGTCTTCTTCTAATACGTGATATAAACCAGCCATTGGATCATCCCATTGGAATGATAGGTTATCAACATAATAAACTGCACCATCATTTGCTTGAATACCAAATTCATCAGCTACTGGGAATCCAGATTGTAATACATCAATCACGATATGTTTAGTTTCGCCTACC
>MIDA01000099.1 GCA_001830045.1 Tenericutes bacterium RIFOXYA12_FULL_35_10
CTTTGGCAACAACTGTGGCACCTTCGACGATTGGTGTACCAATAACTGTTTGTTCACCACCGAGTGCCAAAACTTCAGTAAACTCATAGTTATCGCCAGCTTCGACATCTAATTTTTCAATATAGATTTCTTGACCAACAGTGACTTTGACTTGTTTACCGCCTGTTTTAATAACTGCATACATGTTGCATTCCTCCTTCTTATTTTTTGAAGACTCACTATCTAAGGTAGCATGATATGCATTTATAACCTGTCCTAAGTGGTACAACATAGATATTTTAACGTAGTTGGGTATAAAAGTCAATCAAAAAGTGGTTTAATATGCATGTTTTTTAATGTTTATGCGATAACTTCTTCGGTTAAAGCATCTTCATCATCTTTTGACTTCTTTTCGGGTTTTTTAAAGAGATTTGCGATACGTTTAGGTAAAATCATTAAGACATCACCGACAACAGCGGGAAGCATTCCTGCAGCTTCAATGAATGCGGTATGACGAATCTTTTCTTTGGTAATTTCCTTGGCATCACTAAATAAATATTTACGTGTAACGATACCAATACGTAAAGTCAACATCGCATTGGAAACACCTTGTGCTGTTGATGAAATGAAAGGTTTAATGATGGGGTTTTCAGTAAATGTATTAATCGATGAGGGCATCAGTTCTGAGATATCCATATTTTCTAAGCCTTCCGCGATTAATGCAGTTGAAATCACGTTGATCGTGAGTTTAGATAAATGTTTAAATGAAGGACGAAATCCGCACATAACAACTAATTCTTTGATCATTTTTAAGTTAATGACAACCACAGCGATAAAATCAGCACGACCATTTTGTGAAATGGCGGTTGAAATCATCACGTTCTTCGCATTTTTCTTAATGATTTGATTCATCTTTTTCTTCACATGCGTATTAAACACATGATTTAAAGCAAGTTTTAAATCTTCAGGACTTGATTTTAATGCATCATTTAAACGTGCGACATCATCATCTTTTAACGTTTCATCTTGTAAAAGACGTTTTGCAACGCGCTTATGGACACCATGATTGATAACTTTAGTTTCATCCAGTGTTGTTTCAACAGAGAATGCAGGTGAAAATAACACAATATGAACAGGTCTTAAAATGAGGAAATAAACAAGTAAGAATGAAAGACCATAAAAACCATATTCGACATAGGGGTGAATCGTTCTTAAACGGTCACCAACATCTAAAATGCTTGATAAAAGCATTAAGATAAATAAGATGATAAAACCAATGGCAATCGCGTACCAAAAGACTTTCGTAGAATCTTTTTTTTTAGACATAAAGCATCCCCTCTTTTCTTATTTTGATTATATCACTTATTTTATGATTTGAAGGGATAAAGATTATGGCATATGCACTTTTTTTCCTTCTTTAATCGAATAAAATTCACCTTTTCCGATAATGATGTGATCGATGATATCGATACCCATCACATCAGATGCTTCCATCAGACGATCTGTAGCAAGTAAATCTGCCTTAGAAGGGGATGCATCACCTGTGGGATGATTATGAACAAATAAGACGGATGAGGAAGATAGTTTAATGGCGGTTTTAAAGATTTCTCTGGGATGGATGAGTGTTTGATTGATGGTACCAATAAAAATGGTTTCTTGGGTTAAAATCTCGGATTTGGTGTTTAAGTAAAGAGTAATAAAGTGTTCTTGCATCAGATGTGAGATCTGATTGGAAAGATGATGATATACATCATAAGCGGACTTAATCATGATTTTAGTTTCTCTTTTGGTTTGGGATAACCTTTTCCCTAGTTCAATCGCTGCAATCACTGCACATGCTTTAGCTTCTTTAATCCCTCTGACGTTCATCAGTTCAAACACAGACATTCTTTTTAAATCTTCTAATGAAGTTAAGTGATATAAAACATGTTTTGATAAATCCATCACGGATAAATCTTTTTCACCTGTTCTAAGAAGTATAGCAAGTAATTCTTCATTAGAGAGCACATCTGGTCCTTTAGAGATTAAGCGTTCTCTTGGTCTTTCTTCTTTGGGCATTTCTTTAATCAAATACATATAAAAAACCTCCTTACCTTATGATAAGAAGGTTTCAATAACTTTACTTTATTCCCACTCAATCGTTCCAGGAGGTTTTGATGTAATATCGTAGACTACCCTGTTGATTCCTCTAACTTCATTGGTCATCCGGTTTGAAATCTTTTGCAAGATCGGATAAGGGATGTGTGCAACATCTGCAGTCATCCCGTCAATGGATGTCACTGCACGAATGACTAACACGTTATCGTAGGTGCGTTGATCGCCCATGACACCAACTGTCTTTAAAGGTGTTAAAACGGTGAAGTATTGCCAAATCGATTGGTCCAATCCTTCTTTTTTGATTTCTTCTCTTAAAATAAAATCACTTTCTTGAACGATTCTGATTTTATCTTCTGTAATATCTCCTAAAATACGTATGGCAAGTCCTGGACCTGGAAAGGGTTGTCTATGGACAATCGTTTCAGGTAATCCTAAAGCTAGACCAAGCGCTCTGACTTCATCTTTAAAGAGTGTATTTAGAGGTTCTATCAGCTTTAATTTCATGTCTTTGGGTAAACCACCCACATTATGATGTGATTTAATGGTTTGTGCGGTTTTGGTACCGGATTCAATCACATCGGTATAAAGTGTACCTTGCGCTAAGAATGCTGCATCATGGATATGACTAATTTGCTCTTCAAACACACGAATAAACGCTTCTCCAATGATCTTTCTTTTCTTTTCAGGATCGGAGACATCTTTTAATAAATCTAAAAATCGCTTTTTCGCATCGATTTTAATGAGGTTCATATTAAATCTGTTTTTAAACGTATCTACCACATCTTCAGCTTCATGTTTTCTAAGCAGTCCATGATCAACAAAGATCGGTGTAAACTGAGAACCTAAGATTTGATGAAGCAGTGCAGCAACAACCGATGAATCAACACCGCCAGAGAGTGCACAGATCACATGACCATCACCCACGAGTTCTTTGATTTCTTTGGTTTTTTGTTCGATGAAATGAGGCATCGTCCATGTTTTTTCAGCTTGACAAATACGTGATACAAAATGATCAAGGAGGGTTGTTCCATGTTCTGTATGTCTCACTTCAGGATGAAATTGGATACCATAAATGTGCTTGTCACGATGCATCATCATGGCATGCTCTGTTGTTTTTGAGGATGCAAGTGAAACAAAATCTTTAGGTAGTTTGGTTACTTGATCACCATGACTCATCCATACGGAAAAAGACTTAGGTAAGCCATCCGTTAATCGACTTTCTTGGTTAACAATGATTTCTGTTAGTCCATATTCTTTTTTATCATGTGCAGTAACTACACCGCCAAGCATATGGCTAATGAGCTGCATCCCATAACAAATGCCAAGGATGGGGATATCAAGATCAAATATGTTTAAAGATAAAGTAGGTGCACCCTCATCATAGACTGAATTTGGACCACCTGATAAAATGATTCCCATAACATCCTTTAACTGATCTAGATCTAAATCTTCTGGATGCAGGAGTTCAGCATAAACACCAAGCTCTCTGATACGTCTTACAATCAGTTGGTTATACTGTGAACCATAATCTAAAACTAAAATCTTTTTATTCATGGTAATTGGGAGCCTCCTTGATGTTATCCACATCATGAGGGTGTGACTCTTTTAATCCTGCATTCGATATTTTAACAAATTGTGCTTTTTCTTTCAGTTCACAAATCGTTTCACAGCCACAATAGCCCATACCCGATCTTAAACCACCCATCATTTGATGAATGACATCTTTAATTTCACCTTTATAAGGAACGGTAGCTTCAATGCCTTCAGGTACTAGTTTTTTAAGTTCTTTCACGCCACCCTGAAAATATCGGTCAGAAGACCCTTTTTTCATGGCTGTTAAAGAACCCATGCCAATATAGCTTTTAACTTCTCTACCATCGACTTCATAAATGTCACCCGGTGTTTCTTTCGTACCAGCGAGTAATCCACCTAACATCACGCAGTCAGCACCAGCAGCTAAAGCTTTTGTAATATCACCTGATAATTTAATTCCACCATCAGCAATAATACCAATATCGTATTGTTTGGTGACCTGGTAAACATCATTAATCGCGGTTAACTGAGGTACACCAACACCTGAAACAACACGTGTCGTACAAATCGAACCTGGACCAACACCGACTTTAATACAAGATGCACCTGCATAAATTAAATCAATCGCAGCTTGTGCAGTCACGACATTTCCACCGATGATATCAAGATTTGGAAAAAGTGCACGAATTTGCTTAATCGTCTCAAGCACACCTTTAGAATGTCCATGTGCACTATCAACAGCAATGATATCAACACCGGCTTCATAGAGTTTATTCACTCTTTCATACGTATCTTTTCCAACGCCAACTGCAGCACCTACTCTAAGTCTTCCTTCTGGATCAAGACATGCATCTTTATCTGTAACTAGAACTTCTGCTTGCTTGACCTTTCGAACCATTTCAGCTTGCATCTCAATCGTGAGATTTTTATGGATGACCCCTAAACCACCCAATCTCGCAAGTGAAATCGCCATCTCATCTTCAGTAACGGTATCCATTGCTGCTGATAAAATAGGCATGTTTAATGTAATCTTTTTCGTTAACTTTGTTTTCAAGATGGTATCAATTGGAACCACTTTTGAAAAGCTTGGTACAAGTAAAAGATCATCAAACGTATACGCTTCTTTAATTACCTTTCCATTCATCATGTTTACTTACCCCTTATAAGTTTTCTATAGTTTATCAAGTGGCTTCAAGAAATACAAGCCTTCTTTTGTAAAAAAGAAAAAAGCGATGTGAAAACAGTGATTTCATCATGTTAACCCATCAGATACACTTCTATTATAAAAGAAAAAGGTGAGAAATGTATCTCACCTGTTCGTTTTAGTCTACAAGATCAAATCCTTGGTATTTAGCAACCTGTTTCACATCTTTATCACCACGACCCGATAGATTGATCACAATGATCTGATCTTTACGCATGGTTTTTGCACGTTTCATCGCTTCTGCAACGGCATGTGATGATTCTATCGCTGGAATAATACCTTCCATCTTTGATAAATAATGGAATGCATCAATCGCTTCAATGTCTGTTGCTGAAACATAAGTTGCTCTCTTAATTTCTTCTAAGTAAGCATGTTCAGGACCGACACCTGGATAATCAAGACCTGCAGAAATCGAATAGACCGGAGAAATTTCACCATCTTCTTCTAAAAGGACTTTCGTCATCATGCCGTGGATCACACCAGGTTTACCTAAAGTCATGGTTGCT
>MIDA01000100.1 GCA_001830045.1 Tenericutes bacterium RIFOXYA12_FULL_35_10
AAAAATCAACATTCAACGTATTATCGAAGACTTCGAAAAAAATACGAACTATAAAGTTTTTCTTGATATGGATGAAAATATCATGATCATCCCTATACAACAAAGAATCATTTTATCTGCGATAAAAGAATTTCTAACAAATTCGATCAAACACAGTAACCCTACAGAAATACATATCCTTGTATCAAAAATAAAAAACTATCTTGAAATCACCTTATCAAACAATGGAAACTCAAATCCCGAAATAACATATGGGTATGGATTAACCCATATGGACAAGAGTATAAAATCTTTAGGTGGCATTATGAAAGTGTCTTCTTCAAACGAATTAGGATTCACCATCTACTTCAAATTTCCAATAGGAGGTCTTTCATGATGGAAAAAATCAAAGTTATGATTGTTGATGATCAAACGATCATTAGAGATGGATTAAAATCACTGCTTGAAGCAAAAGCGGACATTGACGTTATCGGTTTAATTGAAAATGGTGAAAAAGCATGTAAGTTTGCGAGTTCATTAAAACCTGATGTCATCCTTATGGATATACGTATGCCCTTATTAAACGGTGTTGAGGCTACAAAATGCATAAAAAAAGAAAATCCTGAGATCAAAATCATTATCCTTACAACTTTCGATGATGATGCTTATATTATCGAAGCCATGCGTTACGGTGCTTCAGGATATCTCTTAAAAGATATTCGTAGTGAAAAACTCTATGAAGCGATTAAGGATTCAATTTCAGATAATATTATCTTACCCGGAAACATTGCATTAAAAATCATATCCAATCTTTCCTATGAAGAAAAAAAACACATTGATTTATCTGATTTCTCCAAAAGAGAAATCGATATCATCAATCTTCTTGTCCTAGGAAAATCAAATACTGAAATCGCAGACACACTCTATCTAACCGTAGGTACAGTTAAAAACTATTTAAGCCAGATCTATTCAAAAATAGATTGCCTTGATCGCACAAATGCGATCTTATACTTCAAAAAATTGGGTTTATAACATCATATGACCTTTTACATGACTCAAGTCACTTATTATGTGACTTTTTTTTCTATATAATGTCACTGTATGAATGGGAGGATATAAAGATGACAGCCTTTACTATTACAAGAGAACTTATTTTATTAGCATTACCTTTAATTATTATCCAGTATGGACTTTCAATTTACTGTACGATTGATATTCTAAAAAAAGGAACAAAAAACTTAAATCAAGCAACATGGATTTTGATTGTATTCTTCATCAATATTTTTGGATCAATCATTTATCTGAATGTTGGAAAAAGAAAGGATCTTTAATATGATTGAAATAAGAAACCTCGAAAAATCTTTTGGTTCAATCAAAGCACTTAACGGTTTAAACCTCACGGTTAAGCAAGGTGAAATATATGGATTTATTGGAAGGAATGGGGCTGGTAAATCAACAACGATGAATATAATGGCGGGTTTATCTAAACCAGACCATGGGACTTGCATAATACATCAAAAAGATGTTAAAAAGATAACACATCCAAGTGAACTCAAGATTGGATACTTGCCAGAAAACCCTAGTTTTCAAGGATGGTTGACCGCTTATGAAACGCTTGAATTCTTAACCGGGCAATCAACCAAAAAAGAAAAAAGGGAAAACATCATCAGTTTATTAGAATGGGTTGGGTTAGGTAAAGCTAAAAACCGACGTGTTGGTGGGTTTTCTAGAGGGATGAAACAAAGACTCGGTATGGCATGTGCATTAATTCATGATCCTGAACTCTTGATTTTAGATGAACCAACTTCAGCTCTTGATCCTGAAGGAAGATCTGATCTCTTATCCTTGATCATTGATTTAAAAAATAAAGGTAAAACCATCATTTTATCAACTCATATTTTAAGCGATGTTGAAAGGATTTGTGATCGAATTGGGCTGATACATGATGGGAAACTTATCATTGAAAAACAATTATCTGAACTCATGAACGATCATAACAAACCGATTATTGATGTAGAATATGAAGATAACTTACCCAGTATTTTCTATGAGCGTATCTCAAAGATGAAAGGTGTATTTAACATTGAGGCATTTCGAAATAAGTTATCTATCTTTATCGATGATAGGAAAGACGTCAAAGAGATCATGAGAGCAATCACTTTATTAGATATCCAAATTACATGTATACAATTAAGAAAAAACACACTCGAAGATTTATTTATTAAAGAGGTGAACGGAAAATGAATGGCATGATAAAAAAAGAATTCCTTTATGGGATCAGAAACAGTAAAATCCTCATTATAGCAGTTACCTATTTCTTCTTTGCACTCTCAGTACCTATAATGATTAAAGTACTACTACCTCTTCTTTTGAAAAGTCAATTTCCGGGAATGTCAGAAAGTGATATTGCACTGATGATAGATATTTCACAAAATGGTTCAATGACAACTTATATGAGTAACATGTTTGAAGTTGGTATCATCGTGATCAGCTTAACTCTATCCGGTTTGATGGCAGCAGAGATTAACGATAACACACTTATTCTACCCATGTGTAGTGGTAGAAAATTTGAATCAATCTTATTCTCAAAACTGATTGTCTTTGGTTTGATTCTCTCAATGACAGCAATCACATCAATGCTTGTAACTTATGGTTATTCAGGTTTAATCTTTGGATATGATATCAATTTTCTCGCAGTCATCAAATCTGCCTTATTGGATGGACTTTTTATGATCTTTGTTTTATCACTTATCTTAGCATATGGAACATTCATCAAAAAACCAATTGCGACCGGTTTAATGACAATAGGTACGGTATATGTCATTTCAATCGTTGGAAGTTTATTGAAAATTAACACATACTTACCTTCCGGTCTCACTGCAGAAGCAAATCAATTTAGAACACTTATGGATTCAAATACGATCCTTCCTGTTATCATTACAGTTTCAATCATCGTATTTATTCATATCATAACTCTCTATAGATTAAAAACGATGGAGTGGCTTACAGGATTTAAAGTGGGATAGCATAGATTTAAATGAGACATGATACAAGAAAATGACTATGAGTGAACTAATGGGCACAGATGTGAAATAAATTAATTAAGTGAGTTCTATTAAATGAGAAAATCGCCAGTAAAATGGCGATTATCTATCTGAACTACACCTTATGTCTCTATTTCGCAATCATATCATATCCCGATTTGTTCGACAATGGATTAAATTTATATAGTAAATTTATTTAGAGAAAGACAAAAGGTGAATAAAGATGGATGATTCTTCTATATGGTAGTGACTTTACGATACCTTTTATCCCATGTATTGATAAAGACAACAACTCAGTTTCTCATTCTTAAGTGTGTCTTAATGGTTAAGTCCGGTTCTCAAACTCATCGTTTCGATCTCTTGGAATCTTTAGCATAAGATTTCTACATTCAGCATTCAAAGTATGCTCATAATAGCCATTTCGGCTATTTCCTAAATTGAATCCTTATGATTGTATTTATTGTAGTCGAGAAATTCTATGAGTTCATATAGAAGCAGTTGATTCACAGCGCTTTCGACTAGTTGTCTAAAAAATTTTATGATATCTTTGACTTTAAGTAGCGTTTTTACGAGTTCTGTTGTAAAATCATTCATGAGGTATCTCCTTATGTATAGTGGTTTTTGGACAACTCTATTATACTAAAGTGAGATACCTTTTTAAATTCTATCAGTTTTCATTTACACAAAATATTTTACGCTATGTAAAAAATAGAATAACAAAAGCTATTCTTTATCTTTTTCTTGATACTTATCGTTGTTTGGATTCAATTGATCGGCGTGATTATCGAGATCTGCTTGATAAGCATCGTTGTTTGGGTTATGTTGATTTGCATAGTGATCAAGTTGCTCTTGTGTATGAGTATGACTACTTACTCCTCCATCTTTTGGCATCTTCTTTCCTCCTTTCTATTAAAGAATAGACTCCATTTCATTCACTACAATGAAAATGGAGTCCAATTTATAAATGCGCATTATGCTATTCTCATTGTATTTTACATAAAATTAATATCCGACTATTAGATTATCTCGCAAAAAATATCTATTTATTCAATAAATCGAGGTTAAAATTGATATCTTGATTATATTCTTTGAGCTTAATTTAGTCAATATCGGGTTGTAAGTAGAATAATGTTGATGTAGATAGTATTTTATTAAAAAAATCGAATTATTACATAAGTATCAATTAAAAAAATCGTTATTAAACAATCTCTCACTAGTATCCGGACCTTTGTTATTATCGATAGTTTTGACATTAGATCCAACGTAAAAATGTTCTGAAATTCTTGTGGCATAAACAACGTTAGATTCAAATAGATCAATAGATCTTTTTGATATGACATTTGTAGCAACAATAATGTCATACCCATTTAATAATCGAATATCTTTCAGTATGGTATTTCCGGTATTTATGACACCATCTACAATTATTGTTTTGATTTTTTTATTGTGATTCATTTTCAAAATTTGATCTATTTCAAAAACTAAATGCACAATATGTCCAATATGTTCTAATCCATCAGCAATACCTAAACCCAAACATAAACCAGACCTCATTTTAACCAAAACATTTAATTCTGATTTTTCTTTTAATTCATGTTGGCTAATCAATCTACTCAATTCAATGCCTAAATTATAATGAGCCAGCCTTAAAGATTTGCCAGAAACTTGCGAAGCGCTTAAAGTTTGATCAACTAACTTCTTTAATCTTGTTGTATCTATTTCAAGTTCTTTAACCATATTGTATTTACCTCTTCCAAATCATCATACTTCTGACTGTTAAATTCAAATTGTTTAGGTTGTATGTGAGAATTAAATTTCAAAAATTGTTGCAAACGCAAATCTATATTACTACTACAAACTATATATGCTTGATGTGCTATTTCAATCATTTTTGAATCAATGATAGAGTCGCCAATAGCAATGGTATGATAATTATTATCAACTAGATTTTTCATAATATCACCTTTTATCTGCGGTGTTACTAAAGTATTAAAAACACTTTGATCATTATATCCAGAGAAACCAATAAGTATATCAAAAATATTTGTTTTTTTATTAATATTACTCCACAGAGATGCTAAGCCTGTTGTAACACCCACAACAAATGCTTGATCTCTGTGTTTTATAAGTTCTTCAACTAATGGATTGTTTAACCGTGTCAGATGTGACACTTCCAATATCTGGGTAGCATACTTATCCTGGTCTATAAATTCATTCATTTTAAAAAATTGATATATTGTGTAGTAGTCACCTTTGAAAATTGCTTTTAAAAAACTCGTTTCAACACCAATCTTTTCAATAACAGAAAGCGTTGGATCTGTAATACTTATGGTTTTATCACAATCAGTTAAAATTATCGTTTTTTTATCTTTTGCACGTTTCATAATCTCTGTTGAGATACGATATGAAATACTATTTTGTAAAATTCTTTGGGTATCGTAAATAATTTCTGAGAAAAATTTCTGAATCGTATGAAAATCATCATCAATTACGATAAACTGCTTATTATTTAGCTCACATATTTCCTTTAAGGATGATATTTCAAAATCAACCCATGCATTAATGCTATTTTCTTCTTCTAAAAAATGATAATATTTATGGTTAATATCAACTCTTGCATTTTGCATAATTACCTTTGAGTCTCTTTTATAGTAAATAAATAAGTCATAGCATAGTAAATCACTCTGTGTGAAAACGACATTATACTCCCCGGTTTTATTAGGAAATGAAAAATGGCCGTCAACAATGATATTAGTTTCTAGATTATCGATACTATTTAAATATTCAACAAACTTAATACGCAAATAATTCAAGTCTTCTTCTGCAATAGAATCTATATCTTGGTTGAAAATCTTTTTTGATAATATTTTTAGAGTAGATGATCCTTTTACATGAGTTAAATTTTGAGGGAATGCAGTTATAAGTTTATTTATGAGAGTATCTTTACCCACTCTTGAAATTCCATACAACGCTATTTTCATATTATCTGTGTACCCCTTGAGTCTCGTAAAAACATTTTCCATCATCGGCTGGTATAAAGCGTGCATTGTTTCTCTCGATTTCGAAAAATGTTGAATTATAATCACCAATCATGTAAGTAAAATTTCCCATAAATCTAGCACATGGATATATGCCTGCTTTTGTAATAAAAACATTATTTCTCCCAACACCACATAAACGACCATATTTTGTACAATCATATTTTTTTTCATGAGTCATATTTTGTCTACTGGATATACCGAATTCAGAAGCTTTTATCAAAAAATCTTCATACTCCTTTAGTGATATGCCAATATTTGTTTCTTCTACTCCAAATACCATAGAAAAATTTACCCGATTAAATCCACTGTCTTTGAAAAATGAAAGCAATTTTAATTCATTATTTAGAGATTTTTTTGTAACAACTGCATTGATAATTGGCTTTTCACCAAATATGTTTTCATACTTAATAATGTTAGAGAATGTTGCTGTGAAATCACTTCTAAACTCGTTATGTAATTCTTCATAACCATCAAGTGAAAAATTCACATCAATAATGTTTCTGTGTTTATAAAAGAAGTCAAGTTGTTCATTCGACATAATTGTTCCATTCGTTATGGTATAAAGTTTAAAAACATTTGAATAGTCACTATTTGAAACACGTTCAACAATAAATCGAATAGCTTCAAAAGAAATCATAGGCT
The DNA here is from genome assembly GCA_001830045.1 of Tenericutes bacterium RIFOXYA12_FULL_35_10. Lineage (GTDB taxonomy): Bacteria > Bacillota_I > Bacilli_A > Acholeplasmatales > Acholeplasmataceae > Peloplasma. The sequence goes on from MIDA01000100.1 coordinate 6,707, forward strand.
CACCAGAGCCAACAATTCCAATTTTAAAGATATGATGTTTATTCTTCTCAATGTATAATTCAATATTTCTAATAATATCTTCTAATTCAGACTGGCTAAAAGTCAACTGACTTGATTGAGTGTTATTCTTTTTACTTCCAAAATGGCAATAAGGACAATCAAGATTGCAAACTGCATTAATTGAGATACAGCATCTATCTATCATGGTTAAATTCTCCAGTAATAATAGGTAAATGGCCACATGATATCACTTCAATATCATCAAATATTTGCCAATCATATTTTTCAGTAAAAACACAAGCTATAAGTACGGGCTTTAGTTTCAAAATACTCAAAGCTTTAAGAACTCCATTAAGTGTCCCTCCTGTAGATATAACATCATCCAGAAATAATATATTTTTATTTGCAAGTGATTCGAGTTCATTACTATCAATCCAATAGGAACATTCACCTGATATGATGGTTGTCGATTTATACTCGATAGGATTAATCATGTATGATTTTTTACTCTTTCTAAAAATTATATATTGATCAATTCCATATAACTCAGAAATTACTTGTGCTAATCCTATAGCTTTGGACTCGACAGTTACAATGGCATCAATTTTGATGTTTGGTTTTCTTCTTTTTATTAACTCATACAAATGAATACCAATTATTCTATTCCATTTAGACATTCCTAACATATTAAATGAATAGTATGAAAACTTATTTGTTTTTATTAATGGTAATTCAAGGGTTAAAGAATCATTGATCTTTATTTCCATAACTTCATTCATAAACTAATCCCCCATAGAGTCTTTATTAATCTAACTAATATTCCTGCTAAAATACCTAAAAATGCATTTTTAGTGAGTATTGTAATAGAAGCTGCAACAAAGCCATCTGTTGAATCTTCGAGGTTTGATACATATCGCAAGTTAGGAAGTAAAGTGATTGCAAATCCAATAACAAATAAAAAACCTGAAATTGATTCTGCTGGCACATATTTTCCAATTTTATTAATAAAGCCAAAATATATAATTATGCCCGTTATAGTCATCATCACTATACCAGCTAAAACTGGCCATTGAGTTGCTGCTGTCCCTGAAACAATTGTCTCTAATGGCATCCCTCCAAATAAGACAGAGGGAATATCAGCTAAACTATTGATGATAGTTATCTCATCAAAATTTGGTGTTTTCCCAGCAATATTGCTAGTGATTGATCCAAAACTAATGTTTGAACCAATATTCAAACAAATGATGCTTAGTCCACCTAATAATGCACTCAAGCTAAATATTGGTTTTACAAATATAAATTGGGATTCCTCTTTTTCTTCACATTTGTCAAGAAAAGTATTCTGTTTTTGAATAAATACAAAGTCTAGAGTGGAAATTGCAACAGAAGCTGCAATTGTCATAACGAGATTTCTTGTCAGTATCCAAATTACTAAAGCAGTAGCAATAGATAATATTCCTACCCTTTTTCTTTTTTTGAGCATAATAAACGCTGTTTCTGATAGCAGCAATCCAACCCCAGCCATCATGCCATAAAGAATACTGGGACCAGCAAAATCGACAAAGGTTGATACCAGTCCAAAAATACCAAGTGATATTCCAACAAATGCAGCTATCAATAATGAAGCAACACGTATGTTCATGTTTTTAATTAACCCACTCATTGTTAACGTTTCTGCCTGAGCAGAGATTGGAACAACATTTCCAGTGAAAATATTCCCTATAGCACCAATAAAATAGGCAAAACTTGTTGGCTTTAATTTATATCCTAGACTTTGAGCATATATAATTTGAGTAATTCCATTTATTACAACAAAAGCGATTGCAAACATAAAACTCATGACGTTGCTAAGATTAACCATGTACTTTTCCTTTCGTTATACACTCATTATTTTAATCAAGTCGTTAAAGAAGATTACTTTCGTATACATCGATAATTGAGAACGTGTCGCTATGATATCCTTTAAATCTAGTCTTTCGTTCATAGGATCAGTTGCTTCATAAAGAACCATGGTTTTATAACCTCTAAAGTATAGTTCTTTAACAACCTCAAATACGCATACTTCCATGGTCAATCCAAAAATGATTACTTTAAGGTCTTCTGATGGTTCACCAATATTTTTTTTTAACCATTTACAAAATCCTTCTGGATTAGGATAGGGAAAATCAGTTATCGAATTTTTAATACCTCCATTAATTCTAACCCATGTTGGATTATGCATTGCTTTAATCCAAGTATCCTTATTTCTTATAATATCCGGTAAAAGACTTATATAGCCTTCAGTATTGGGATCACAAGAACCCCCAGATGTAGAATGTCTAGGTAACCGGTAATCAGATATAATCTCATTGACAGCAATGTGATGCTCTTCTAAAAATGGAATCAATCCGCTATTAATGAATTCAACACTGTGACCTAAATTATAAAATCTACCTTGTGGATGCGCAAATTCATATTGATAGTCAACTGAAATGAATTTAATATTGAGATCATTCATTATTTTTACCTAATTTTATAAACAAATCATAAAGAGATTTGCTGTTAGAGTTATTGGGATCAATGCATTCAATTGCTAATCTATGTTTATGATCACGAATTTTTAGATCTGTTACTGGGATTAGTAACTTGATAATCGCATACTTGTTTTTAATACATGCTTTGTGTAATGCTGTATACCCATTATTGTCCTGCTGATTATAACTAACATCTTGTTCCATAAGATACTTGACTCCATCAATGAATCCTTCCCATGCACAAACCATAAGGGGTGTGTTCCCGTGATTTGTACCTGATCCAGCCATGTTTACGTCTGCGCCAGCTTCAACTAGAATTTTAATTACCTCCAAGTTTTGCATTTGACACGCATTTAGTAATGGGGTGAAAATATATCTATTTTTGTCTTTGGTTTCTAAATTAAGATTTGGAAACTTTTCCATCAAGCAATTTATCATTTTGATATTTTTGTTTCTAATTGCTAGAATAAGTGGGGTAAAACCTGTTTCAGAATCTAATTTATTAATATCGACTCTGGTTTCATCTATGCGCTTTACAGCATCTGCATTATTTAACTTAACTGCTGAAAAAAGTTCTTGCATCAATAGAGGATCAGCTTCATTATTTGTTGGAAAGACATCTTCAAAAGTCTTAGGCGTAACAACTTTGACATTAGCATAATTCTCAAATAGTGAGCTGAAATAAATATCATCTGTGTAAACATAAATCTTATCAAGCAGCGACTGATTAGCTCTTTCTTTAGCGACTGTTGCAATTTTTTCGTCATTATTTAAATCATGCTTATATTGAGTTTCAATCATCTTTACTTTTGTTAAAGGTTTTTCGAGTTGATTTTGTATGTTTGCCATAGCTAGCCAAGCTTTTTGCTTCTGAGAACCTCTAGTGTTTTTATCTTTCTGAAAATTGAGTTCCTTATAAACAATATCTGGAATTATAATTTCATCAACAATATCATCCAATTCATTAATCAATACGGGTTTTTTCATTAATACTGAAGTATCAACTATCATGATTTTCTCGGGTTTTTTTGCTGAATTTCCAATCATCAAATCTGTTGACACTCCAAAAATCTTCGCTATTTCAGCTAATTGAGACGATGATGGTTCTGATAATGCATTCTCCCATTTGGATATTGTTGGTCTTGCAATTTGAAGTTTAGCTGCTAAATCATCTTGAGACCACTTCTTTTCATTTCTTTGCTTTTTAATATTATCAGCAATAACTTGTGTAACACTTATTGACATAGTATTTCCCTCCCATATTTTTTATCGTGTTCTTTGTAATCAATCATAGCACTTTCACTGCCTTACATCAATCATTTCATTATTTTTGTTATATTTTTACTACAGAACGATGGATCGAATTTTCAGAGATTATAAATTTGTAAAGATCTCTCATTTGAATTCTTTCAATTAAAATTCTCTTTTCATGTTTATTTTTGTTTAAATTTGTTTTTCTTTCGATTGGCTGAATATAATTGATAATGCTAGGATCATAACGAAGTTGTTCTCGATGATTATGTGCCTTGAAGTATCCATCTTCTTTCATGTTTTTCTTTATTATTATATATTCATCAATACTTATCTCTTGACAACTCGTAATGCTGTACTTTAGTTGCTTTTTTACTCTAGGTAGTTTTTTTACAATTTGAGAGGCTTAAGATGCTGACTCTGCCTTAACTGCAAAATCCTTTTCAATAAAATGCAATTTCTTCACATGACCACATTTAGCTATAACTTTGAAATATTTGTCCATCTTAATTACCTATCATTATCGTTGTGATAACGCCTTTCTGTGATCCAAATATAACATTTATGTCAACAAAAAAAAGATGATGTTCCAATTGCGTTCTGAAATGATACAAAACGGAACATCACAACTTTAATTTATTCAAATCTTGTTAATGTAGAAAATTCACACATCGCGATAAATATTTATTACTTCAAAAAATGAATTCTCTTTCTTATAAATTGATCAACCAATTGGGATCAAAATCTACTTTGCTTTCTTGTGTTGGCTACTAGTTTTAGTCTCGGGAACTATACGTTTATTCACCAAGTCATCGATTTCCCTTTGTTGATGCTTACTTTTGATTTTCAGGAATGGATCTTGGTCATTCTCCATAAGTTGTTGTTGAAACATTTCTTCGGTAACTGCAATCACATCTAAAACTGCATCTTTGTGATGATGCTTAACTCTGGGTATTTGTCTAGCGATGAGTGCTGCTTCTTTTTTAGATGTTGCTTGTATCGGAAATTTCAAAGGAATATAATGTGTTTTTCCAACATGCCCTCCCTTAACCGTTACGATGTATTTTTTTATCGATAAATCGCTCTCATGTGTTACTACCCTTTGATGAGTTTCTTCGATATCGCTTATATCAATGAGTGTTGCTTGGCATTTATCCGAAAGAACAAATTGACTATAATGATATATTCTTTGTTCTTTAGTCCAACCATCAAATGCGGTAGGATCTACATATTTCGTTCCTTTTGGAATTTCAATTTGCTTTAAATTTTTACATCCCTTGAATGCTCTTTCGTCAATACTAATTACTGATTCAGGTATACCACATACCTCTAAATGCTCACAGTTTAAAAAACAACATTCGGGGATTTTGGTTATGCTTATCAGAGGATCAAAAAAAACTTTCTTTAATTTTTTTCGATTGTGAAATGCACCTGTAGGTAGTGTTTTGACCTTTTTTGCAATTGTTACTTTTACTAAATTAGTCATACCATGCAAAAAAACATCTTCTATAACAATGCTAGATAGCGTTAAGTCCCTAATTGATGCTTTTGAAGCCATTGTTATCCTCCTCATAAATTTTTAAAATAAAAGGGTAAATAGATTGAAAAACTCTGTTTACCCTTGATGTCTCTTTACCATTTTTTAAATCTAAAAATCAATTTTCTTTAGCTCTTCATTTTTAGCTTTTATATAGAGATACCTCTTAAAAGCTTTTTCTTTGTCTTTTGGTTCGTAATACTTTCTAGAATTATACTCCTTCTCTTCAATATGTTCTAACTTCACCAAGTATTCTAGTCGTCTTCTGATAGCACTATAACCAATATCTTTATCTTTACCAAAATAATAATAATCTTTGAAGTGTTTTGATACATTACCAATTGAACCTCTAATATTGGTTGCTATTGATGTGTCATAAGCTCTCATTCCGCGAACATAGTAGGTTAGAATAATATCATAAATCAACTGATTAAGATTCATATGGTTCACCTAATTAATTGATACATCTGCAATAAATTCATCAGATAGATTATCAACTATATCCCTAAGATCCGAATAATCTTCCTTGATCATGTGGTTGGTTATCATTTTCTTGAGTGCATTACGTTTGTTTTGCTTATTAAATAGTGCTAAACTTTCGACAAATCCTTCATAGAGTTTTTGATTTGAGTCTCGCCTTTCTCTAAAATAATATAAATACATTCTTTTTTTGAAGATACAACACATCATTTCATCATGTTCACTCGAATCCGCTAAGAAATATACACGTATTTTTTTATTAATTCTAGCTCCGTAAACCGTTTTGAAATCAAGCATTAATTTCTCCTTTATAATATTATTATAATAATATTATACCAAATTTCCTTGCCTAAATCAAGTTGGATAGGCTCTCCATAAAACATTTAATCTATTAGACGTCAGGATAATATGATTTAAAAATCTGCAGTTATTTGATAGAGATTTTGTCCTTTAGGATATACTAGCAATTTAAATATATTGATATCACTTAGAGCTTGATCAATCAGTCCTTTTTTGCATAGACCAACATATATAGCAGCTGATCTTGCTTGACAATTTATTGATTTCATGTGATTAAACTCAATATCTGTAAAACAATCATACTTTATAATTTCCAATGATAACTCCTTATTTTGATAAACCGCATTACAATACAACCAATCATAAAAAAGTGTTTTAGGTTCTGAACTGTAGTCCTTATTGTTTAGATCAAATTTCAATAGACGCCCACTTTCTCTTAGTCTAGAATCTTTTTTTGTTAATAGGGGTGACATAAACAAAAGATCTTTATACGGTCCACCATACTCGAAAACTTTTGATGATTGATATACACATTCAACGGGATACATCATTTCATTCAATTTATATTTGAGATTAAAAGCACTTAAAGATCTACCGATAGCAGATTGTGATTTAGAAGATATTTCAAGAATGTTGAAATTATTATTTTCATTGATAGTATGATGAAAAGAATCAATAGATTTATGTTTTTGTGTTAATGCAAATCCATTGAAGTACTCAAATTCGCATTCATGTTCATAATATATTTTTGATTGATTACCTACTAAAAAATACTTTTTTTTAGCCATTGATTATGTCCTCATAAACTTCTTCCCTGTGTTTATAATATCGATTATCTATTATACATCGCTTCCCAAATCGAATACATATATTCTTAAAGTGCTGATCAATCTCATCCTTAAATATAATCCTACTAATATAAACACTATTTATTTCGCCTTTTATCAATATCTCAGCTTGAGAATCAGAAGGATAACAAAGGGGTAGTTCAGGGGATCGTTTCCTTAAAATCGGCATTTTACCATGATGATCCATGCTTTGTGGGTTTTTAAAATAAAACTCGTTTGGAAACATATCACTAAATGAAGTTACACCTGTACACGATGCTGGAGTAATATCTGATCTGGCAGCATTATGCTTGCAAAAATACGGAGCTTCCACCAAAAAATTAAGTATTTGGACATCGAATTCCAATATGATATATGTTCTCTCGGGATGATCAAGCATAAGCCTGGTTAAGAAATGATCATTAGGAAAGCTTAAGGAAAATGAATTTCTATTTTTAAAACCGTCTAATCGACTTGGATCATTATATTCAAACACAATGTTCCTATTTTTAAGCTCATTGATTGGCAAAAGATTATATTCTAAAATTGATTCAAGGTTCCTAATATTTGTAAAATGATATAAATGTCTAATGTTTCGAGAAATTATGACGTCGTTTATAGTTTTACATGAATTAATCAAATCGATATTCTTTTTTTGCAAAGAGGTATCAATTATAATGTATGCCGAAGTGTAGAATATTACTTCATACTCCTTTTTGTTATATGCATCTATTTTAGAAACGAACACATTTTTACCTACTTTATTAAAAAAACTTAGATACGTAGTCCCCTGTGATTCTCTATATAAATGTAGAATTTGCAAAGATATATCAATTAACGTAAGTTTAACGCTGAATATTTTATATGATTTTTCATCAAGATAGTACAAGCTTGCTCCAAGATTGATCTGCATAATTCACCTCTACTTGTCCATAATAATATTGTCACTTCAAGGCTGATTAGAAATGTTTAAATTTATTAGTTCAGACTCTAAAAAGGATTTCAGTTTTTTATCCATACAGTATATATAACATCCCTTTTGACCTCTTGAAAGTAATACCCTATATGTATTACGTATCAATTGATCAATGATATAAACATCTTCACTTTTTATCCTCTTTTGATAAGGTCTTCTAAATTCATTTGCACTTTGTGGATGTTTGGTATAATCTGTTTCAACTTTATTGTTCCTGTATATCAAGTCATCAGCAACAATCAATCCAATATATTCAAACTCCATACCTTGAGTAGTATGTATACAACCAACCTCATCTATTGATTTTGGATCTGTAGCAAATGCTTTTGTTTTATTCCATTGTGCACTGAATCCATCTAAATGGATATCAATTAACTGTTTATCTTTTCGACTAATCCAAGGAAAAACATCACCAGAGATTATACGTGCTTTGTTGTTAGTGTTTTTATCTTGAATAGCTTTTTTCATTTCATTGATATCATCAAAAATTTGAATATCATAATCCACTTTGGTAGATGATTTTTGATATGTTCCATTATAAAGTAGTGAATCCACCCATGCCATATACTCATCAGAGCCATTACAGCGAAATTGTGATTTTAATTTCAATGTATCACCTTGATGAATTTCAGCATTAAATTGGTTAGCCCACTTGGTTATTTCTGCAATCGTTCCAAAATCTTTAATATCAATACTTTGTTTTGGATCAATGAAGAATATAGATACTTTAGCAGCTCTCATAATTTCCATAATCTGATTGACTCCGTAGTATATATTCCCACGTTTAGTCTTTTCAGTTAATCGATGAGCTTCATCAACAATAAGACAGTTAAACTCATTATTCAGTGAATCCATAAAATTTCCGGAACCTTTAAAAAGTGTTCTCAAAAAGGTATAATTTGGAACTCCCTTGGTTAATTTATTGAAATAGTTCTCTTTAACATAAGAACTTTTAGCTACATAAAAAGTAGTTAATGCTCTTTTTGTTACAAGTTTACCTAGCAAGTCGATTGCAATAACACTTTTACCTGTTCCAGCGCCACCTTCAACAATAATTACATGTTTTTTATCATCTTTTTGTCCTTTTGTTGCAATTTGATAAAGGTATTCTGATACTATTTTCTGCTCATCAATTAAAATAAACTCAGGATTTTGATTAAGCATATTACCAATTGCATCAACCAACATTTTTGAAGGTTTAATTTTGCCATTTTCAATCTCAAAAAGCAAGTTCTTTTTTGATGGATACTTAATATATTTTTCAATGAATTTTCTAAGTTTATCGTAATCATCTTCAATGAAGACAGGTGCTAGTTTAATAGCATCTTCGTATATAGGACTAATAATTTGATCAAGATACTTCATCTTATAATTATGTAAAAATGCAAGTGGTGTTACAGTTATATCATTTCTTTCAATAGCATCATTGAAGTGCTCTAAAATCGCTGCATAAGAATATGCTTGCCATGAAGGATGTGTATGCGGTTGTCCACCTAAATCAATAACATTCGACATGTCGGTTTTAGATACTTTGTCCCATTGTTTAAGTTCAACAATCACAACATGGTTATTAGATCCATCTGAACCCGTGATGATAAAATCTATTCTTTTAGTCGTGATGGGTATTTTATATTCGATACCGATCTGAGCATCTCCTGGTATCGATGATGCATTTAAAACTTTGTACATTTCACCTAAAGAGTTTCTAAAAGAACGCTCTAATGAATCGCTCGCTTTAAATCCTAACTTTTCTTGTATTTTACTAACAATCACATTGTTCTGAATATGGGATCTAAATGTATCCAAAGTCTCATTGTATGCAATCATGATATACCTCTTTGTCAGTACATAATATTGAAATCATATAATCAGTATTATTCACTGACTTCATCTTCTATTCTTTTCTTAAAGAATATCTTTGGTAAGACAACCCAATAGTTAGTATCATTATCCCTATCGTACCATCTCACTTTATATGTAACTTTCCCTTCAATAGGATCATAACCCAATAACTTTTTCTCCTCTACTGATGCTTTCATAGATTTAGAAAAGTAAAGAACTGGTTTACCATTGGACTTACATCCATCCTCATATACTTCTAAATCATCATCTGTATTGACTGACTTTAAAGAATGAACGCAATACTTAGAACCCCCTAAATTAATGTCTTCATGGGTCATTTGAACTACTAATTCATCTGGTTTGTCATATTGTTTAACATCTATATATTTGCTTAAGTGACTGCACTCAATCTTATCGAAGTTTCTGATGTTTGTGTGGATGATTAAATTTTCTTTTGCTCTCGTTAAAGCAACATAGACAGCTCGATAATCTTGATCCTGAATGATGGGTTTATTCAACATTAAAATAACTGTTTCAAATTCTCTTCCTTTTGATTTATGGATGGTTGACACAATGACATGTTTTTTATCCATCCGATATAAGTCATCAAGCTTAGATTGTGAAATATGTTCTTTTAAATCCGTTAAGAACTTTTTATCTGGATAGAGAACCTCAAACTCCTTAATAATTTCCATCAAGTTGGAAAAGAGTGTAATGGTACCAAACTGATTTTTAAATGCTTCGACACTTGTTTGCCAGACTTCATGAACAATCACTGGGTTATCTTCATCAAATTGCTTGATAAACCATTCCAGTTCATAAAGCGAGTCTAATCTAAATCCTTTATTTGATTGAATGAGTCTCGCATTAATGCCTTCTTTGATCAATAGACTTGTCAATATTTCAGCATCTTCATTCGTATGTGTTAATAACCCAATCGATGTCTTGTTATTTAATGCCTTGATCTCATTGACAATAGATTCATAATAATAGTCACTATCATATTTCACAAGAACGATTTTGCCATCATCTTTGGTGTAAGATTCAATGAACCCTTCTTTATATCTTTGTTTAATATGATGTGCAAACTGCTGTGTAAAATCAACGATATTGGATTTGCTGCGATAGTTAGTAAGTAGTTCATATTTATGACAACCCTCATTCATGAATTCCACAAAATATTTTGAATCAGATCCTCTAAATTCATAGATATTTTGATCATCGTCACCCACAGCAATAAAATGCATTTTTTCATTATGTTCAGACATAGCTTTAATCAGTTCATATTCTTTTTCACTCATATCCTGAGCTTCATCAATCACCATGGTTGTGATGTTCATGACCATCTCATCAACATCATTATCTTTAATCTTTTGAATCGCTTTTTCAAATAAATCATCCGTTTTATCAATATTGCCTACCTGTCCAATTAAATCAAAACAGAAGGAATGAAATGTTTTGATAGATACATAATTGGCTCTTGCACCAATCAATTCTCGTAACTTCTCTTTGAAAACTACGGTTGCTGCTCTTGAAAAGGTTAACATCAAAAGCTCTGTGAGTTTCACATCTTCAAGTTCAATAAGTGATGCAAGTTTATGAACCAAAAGCGTAGTCTTCCCACTACCGGGTCCTGCTAAAACAACAATGTTTTGATCACTGTGATCATCAATGATTTCTTTTTGTGTTACAGATAAAGAGCCAAATAGTTTTTCATAATGCTTAGCCGTCATGGGTTTATCAATATATTGTCTTAAATCTTTTGAAATGTACTTTCTTTCAAAATCTTTTTGAGTCATATTAAAGTAGTCATCAACCAACTCTAATCCCTTTTCAGTATCTTCATTCAAATAGTTTATGAAATGAGTTAAAATATGAATTTTTCTGATTTTTTGATTATAGTATGATTCAAACATCTTATAGTCTTGTTGTGTATATTGTTTTTGTGGATTCGTTTCCTTCTTCTCAATACGCATTGGATTATAAATGACTAAAAAACCTCCATCAATGATTAATGCACCGATGCGGTGAATGAGAAGCAATGCTTTTTCAACTTCAGGTATTGTGACTTTTAAATTAAATAAAGAATGTTGATCATTAAAGCCATTTTTGAGATCTATAACAGAATACATGGCTGTTTTCGTAGCTTCGTTTTTCTCAATGATGTCATAAGAGTAATTGATAATATAATCTGTGACATCACCCAAAAGATCAATCATCATCAGTGCATCTTTAGGGTCAAGCATAAGTTTTAAATAGTGATAGTGCTGGCTGTACCGATCTTTATACTGCTGTATTATCTTTAGTCCATCAAGATAATTAATCATCACACGTAGATTCTTAACAGATGACGACGATACCTCTAACTCAAACTTGGTATTCAATTCTTTTAGATTATAAGATTTAGACTCCGTATCTATTTCCTTGATTAAAAGTGTCATCATTTTAATGGCATCGATGCCCATCTTTAATGACTTCTTTCGTTCACCGCTATCTGGAGCATGAACTGTTAAATCGTTATCTTTATCAATGATTTTTTCATCTTTCAAGATGTTAACGAGTCTAAATAAATCACTTTTCTCAATATCTAAACGTTCATAAAGATCATCCATCATCGTGATTGGTTTTGATCCCCTTAAAGGTGATGTTGCTTTATCAGTGAAAAGTGTCGTAACAATCCGATGTAGATTCATTTGGTCATTTTCATTAAGACCATCAATTTTATCGATGAGTGCACTGGCTTCAACCATCGTTTTAGGTAGGATACTTGAGGCAAACACTCTAGGTGCATTTTGATGTCTTTTGATATAGCTCACTTTCTCTAAAGCAAGAATTGAATTTGTTACTTTCGTATCAACAGGAACATCATCATTTTCCCAGCCAGATCTTCTCGCAAGTTCTCCTGAAGATATATTTATCTGTCTTAATTTTTTTGTTTCTCTCTTAATCGTTCTCCATAGTGTATTAATATCTGTATGAGATAGTTTAGATTGTGTTAAGAGATTAAAGTGCAGGTTAATATCCTCTTCATCAAAGAGGATAATGCACTTCGCTTGAATGGACTGATCTCTACCACCACGACCCGCTTCTTGTAAATAATCTTCAATCGTTGGTGAAACGTGATAATGAATGACATAAGCAACATCCTTTTTATCGACACCCATTCCAAATGCTGAAGTTGCTACAATGATGTTTTTTTCTCCCCGTGTAAAATCGAGTTGATTCGTATTCTTTGTCTCTATCTGCATCCCACCATGATAGACTGTCGCATTATACCCGTAAGATGATAATTCATCAGAAATTCTTTCTGCAGCTTTTCGTCTTGCAGCATAAATGATGATTGGCTTGTCTTCACTTTCATCAAGAATCTTTTTAATCTCATTCATTTTTTGTTGATGACCTTTGACATGCTTAACAAAATAGCTTAAATTATCTCTTCTAACATCAGTTTTGTATAAAGATAGGTTTATACCCAAGTTATCTTTAAAATAGGTTTTAATGTCTTCTATAACTTCATTTTTAGCAGTTGCAGTAAAGCATGAAACAGGTACTTTCTTTTGATGTGAAGATTCAGATAAAACGAGTTCAATAAACTCTGCAATATATTGATAATCCACTCTAAAATCATGACCCCATGTTGAAAAACAGTGAGCTTCATCAATAACAAATCTGACTAAGTTTCTCGATGCGATTAAATTAAGTATCGATGGTGATCTGAGTGATTCAGGAGCGATGTATAAAATATGGATATCACCACTTCTTACACGCTTAATCGTTTCATTTCTTTCTAATACATTTTGTGAACCATTAATGGTTCCCACGTTATTGATACTTTGTGCTTTTAAGTTTTCGATTTGGTCATTCATCAGTGATTGTAGGGGCGAAATGACAACAGTTAAACCTTTAACTGCTTCACCCATCATGAGTGCCGGTAATTGAAAGGTTAATGATTTCCCTCCCGCAGTTGGAAAAACAGCAACCACAGAATCACCTTTAAGTTGTGCATTAACGACTTGTTCTTGTAAATTTATTCCATGGAAAGGTCTAAATTCTTTATAGTTGAAATATTTATTTAAAGCAATATTGGCATCCATATGATGATTGCAGTATTCACAACGGTGACATGATACACCACGGAGTTGGTCCATGACATAATGATAGTTTTTATACTTATGGATAACCCATTCAGGAGCAATACTGTTAAGTGTGTTATCATATAAAATTGCTAAGCAATATGCAAGTTCTTCTGGATATGATTTAATGAGTTCACCAAGTGGTGCATTGTCACACATTTTTCCCTTAAAATGTGTTTTTATAAGTGATGTTAATCTAACAAATGGAGCAAAATATTTAATGTATCTAAAAAATGCAGAAAAATTGGATGAATTAAATAAAAGACTATAGTAGATTTGCTTCATGTACTCGGGAAGCTTTTTGAATGTATCAATTTCTTCTGATAAAAGCGTATGTGCTAATGAAGCATCAACAAAGGGATCATTATTAACATTCTTATCAAGCTTATAATCTTTAACCAATCGATGATACGGGTTTTTAGCGTATAAAAGTGCAGAAAGTGGTAATGTATCAATACACTTTGTAATTTTAGCAACTTTAAGTTCATCTGTTAAGTACTTAACATCATGCATTAATGCATTATGTCCGCAAATATACTCATTTCCTTTAATAAAAGACTGAAAAGATTCACGGTTCCCATGAAATGTTTGATTAGGCGGTATGTATGCACCATAATCAACAACTTTATCTTTATCATTCACTTCAATATCTATAAATACAATTGACATATATTTCACCTAATCGTTTCTCAAAAAGAAAAACACAGATTTTATCCATGTGTAAGAAAAATAATTGATGCATTTTAATCGAAGTTGTTTAATCCCCACCATGTAAACCCTTCCATTCGTGTATATTTGATAAAATTATACCATAATTTGTCTATTGTGGTAAATATGTAAAAAAGCAATCATTTGATTGGTTGCCTATTTATTGGATTATGTGTCTTTTATGAAAAGATTAGTTATCGTTCATATTCACAAATTTAATTATTTATCATAAAGGGGGTTTACATAAACTTCTTGAAAATGATTTAAAATGATGAACGCTTTTAATAACATTAGGGATTTTTACTTTTACACCAAACAACTCTTTCATTTGATGATAAGCAAAAGCGATCGCATCAATCTCAATCGACTGCTTCAAATAGTCAATATCACTTTTTGGAGTGTTCTTTCCTGAAAGACTTGTATATTGATTAAACTCTTTTTCCCAAACGTTGATGGTTTCAATGTCTTCTCTTGATTTTGTTTTGATACAGTGATATTGATAGGCATGTCTTGTTTCATGGAATGCAGTCACCAAGATTTCTAATTCATTACTTCTATTGATCCAATCATCATTGAATATGATTTCATTATCCTTATGTCTATAGATACTTGATATTTCTGGATTGGGAAAATCACTACCATTTGCAAAGTATACTTCTGGTGGTGTGATGTTAAGTAATTCAGAGCATTTATTTACTGCAGAAACTGCGATGTTGTAATTATTAATACAAGTCATCATTCTTTAAATTTAACTTGACCATTCATAAGTAATGGTAATAAGAAATCTCTAAGTGATATAAGTTCTTGATTTTCTTCGATAACCTTTTCTTGCCTAATGAATATTGATTTTGTAATAGTTGCAAAATGATTTATAATTTGCTCAGTTGGAAGTACTAATCTCCATCCATTTAATGAATCTCTAGTAATTTGAGGTTGAACAGAACCAGTAATACAGTTTTTAACTCCAATTCTTTCTAAGGTTAAGTATAGATATTCAAATAAATCATCATTATTTGGGTGAACTATCATTGAATTCCCAGTAATTAAAGAAAAAGGCATCGATTTATAGATATCACCACAACTACCACGACAAGATATAAATATTTCTGCATGTTCATGGTTAAAATCACTATACTGTCCCATATATCCTCCAGCCCCATATACTCTATATTTTCCATTATCATCAATCAATTTAGCACTAAATGTTTTCGGTTGATACATATTTGATATAGCTGATAAAGTGGTATGAGTCCATCCCTCGGGTATATCTCTTTTTAGTTCTTCATTCCAAACCATCTGTCCACCCGAAGATTTATATGGTTTACCCTTCTCATTAGGAAATTCAAATTGCAAGAACCAGTAGTCATATATAGTCTTTGCAATTGATTCTAGTTCAGCATTGATCTTTTTGTTGATAGAGATTTTTTTATCAATAATTGAAAAAAATTTGCCTATCCTTATTTGATTCTCTAATTCTATGATTGGAATCTGAACAGCACCAATTCCACCAATAGTAAGTGTGTAACGTTGTCCACTTCCACTAACTTGATTAGAAAAATATTTTCTTGCCATTTTTGTATTTAAATATGCGTTTAAGTATCTTCCATCCAGAACTCCTTTTTGGGGTTTAATTAAAGCACAATGATATCCTAATAAAGTATTGCTAAAATCATCGGCAATGTAACAAGGAATTCCGATATCATCTCTTGTTTCACTATCTTTTGTAATTGCAACGCTTCCTTTTTTTAATGAAAATCTTTCAATCTCAGTTTTATTTGCAGTTGCATTCATAAATGAATTTAAGTTATCTAATGAAACTGCCCAGTTATAGTAAACATCAGTAAAATTACATAATTTAATACTATATTCTTTTTCTTTTGTTTTTTTATCCACTCCACTGATATCAATAGAAGCAACATCTGATAATGGCTTAATCTCCATATTTCAGTTCCTCCAGTTGACTGTTGATATCATCCTCTAGAGTTTTTGACTCATTAAATAAAGAAGAAAGGTTGGTTTTGAAAGAATTCATTTTAGTTTCGAACTCATCAGGTGTCAATTCAAAATATTCAATCTTAATATCAAAATATTGACCTGCAGAAAGCGAGTAATTCTTCTCTTTTATTTGATCAAAATTCAAAACAACCGAGCAATCTTCCATACTATTTTTAGAATTAAATGAATCGATAATTACTTGTTCATCACTTTTTGATAGGTATCTTCTCTTTTTCTCTCCATCATTTCTTTCTTCACCCATTTTACTAGCATCAAATAAAACCACTTTACCACCAATATTAGACTTGTCAATAAACAATACAGAAACATTCGTTCCTGTAGTTGCGAATATATTACTAGGCATTGAAACAACGCCTTTTATCCATTGTTTTTCAATGAGATATTTTCTAATTTTAAAGCCAATTCCAGTACTTGCGGTTATAAATCCTGTAGGTAATACGATGGCAGCTCTACCTATATCGGATAAAGACCAGACGATATGTTGTAAAAATGTGAGATAGATATAAGTTTTAGTGCCGACTCTCTTATCCTTTATTAAATTAGGGATACCAAAGGGGAATCTATCTGGATTTAGATCAGCAATAGCTTTCATTTCATCCCATTCATTTTGTGAAGTTTGTGGTTCAAAAGGAGGATTTGAGACAATAAAATCCATTTTTTCATTATGACGATTATCAATAATAGTATTCCCTTTAATAATATTATTGATTGAATGAGATAATGAATTCAAGATTAAATTTAGTCTTAGTAAATTTGTAGATTTTTGACTTACGTCTTGACTATAAATGGAGCATTTATCAGTTCCAATTTTGAATGCAATATTCATTAAAAGCGTACCGGATCCTGCAGCAGGATCATACACTTTAACGTTTGATGGTTTGTCATTACCAACTAATATTTCAGCCATAACCTTAGCGATAGAATGAGGAGTATAATACTCGGCATACTTACCACCGCCATCTTTGTTATAGTCTTTAATCATGTATTCAAAAATCGTTGAAAAGAAATCAAAACCTTCATTAAACATATCTTTAAAATCAAACTTTGCTTCTGCAAGAGCATTGACTATCTCTTTTGCGAAATCTTTTCTAACGGATTTGTCATCTAATGATTTAGCCAACAACTCTTCATCAAATAATCGAATATCTGTATTCTCACCTGTATGTACAGAAAAAATATCATTATTTAGAATTGCAATGTCATTTAGTGTTTCATCGAATATTTTATCGAAATCTGAGGCATTTTGTTTTGAAAATAGATATGTTAAAAGATGCTCAGGTTTTAGGTGTGCTGAGTTATTTCCAATTTTTATGAGTAATAGTTCGTATTCATTCTCATTTAATTTTTTTAGTGTTTCATATGAGTTTATCTTGGAATCTATTTTTTCAACTTCATAAATGAATTTGTCATTGATGTATTTATATAGAAAACTTTGAGTAACGATTTTATACTCGTTCGCATCTCCTCCAAGTCCACTTGTTTTACACACATTTCTTATGTTATTGATAAGTAATTTTATTTGTTCTTCGTGATTGTTCATGACATTCTCCCTTTTTTTAAGCTGGTAAATATTCATTAATATATTCATTCGTTGTCATATTTGATAAATTCCTAACTAATATAAAATCAGCATTCTTTTGATGTTCCTCAAACTTTGCTAATATAACTTGACTGACTAGTTGAGTGAAGAAACTTTTATTTCTGATGATGTTCTCATTTAAAATTAATTTATCATCAAGATCAACTTTTACTAAGTTCAATATATCAAATAACCACATTTTTTGACTTACTTTACCACTACTTTCGAATTCTTTATAAATTCGTGCAAATTTTCTATCGCCATTAAATTTTGACCTAAGTGTGAAATAGATTTGATTTAACGCTTGAACCCTATTAAATAGTCTATCCAATTCAGAACTAACAAATTTTGCTTTTTCATTTGTAAAATTGCTCTCATCAATTTTATTGCGTGCTAAAAGTTCTTTAAAATCATCATATAGTGATAGCCATTCTTTGTCTTTCGGCTCGTTGATTTCATTTAATAAATTACGAACTTTATGAGCTTTGTCTTGTAGATCATTAGCAAGCATTTGTAATTCTTCTTCGCCAACTTTAATGAAGTTAAATACCACATTTTCAATGGCTAGATTTAAGAGCTCCTTACTGTTTACATCATTCATTGCACTTTCAAGATTAAGTAATTGTAATCTATTAGTGACTTCATTTAATAAAGATGAAATTAATTTTAGATCTATTTTTTCTAGTAGTTCAGTATGCCCAAGCAAGCGTGCGATATTATATAATTCTCGTAATTGCTCAAGTGCTTTTCTAACTTCATATAATTTATCTTTGGGTAAACCTGTTATCTGTTGAGAAAACAACTCTTTGTTATCTGTTGAATAATCTGATAGGATGATTCTGCTTTCTTCTAGACTTTTATTAATCTCATGTTCACTCATGAAAAGAGAGCCAAAAACGTCATTAGGTGTTTCTCCGGTTGATGCTGTGTCGTATTCTCTATTCAATTCCTCAAAATATGCTTTATTGGTAATATCAAATTCTTCAGAAATATCTGCAAAATCAACGACATACCCAATTCTAAAATTCTTGTATGGGCGATTCACTCTCGTGAGTGTTTGTAAAAGATTGTGTGCTTTAATTTTTCTTCCAAGATATAGTTTTTTTAATCTCGGTGCATCAAAGCCTGTTAATAACATAGAATAAACGATTAGGATATCAATCTTTCCTTCTTTAAACTCTTGTATTTGCTTTGTTCGAATTTCTTTATCGTTCTCATTATGCAAGATTAAAGCAGACTTTAGATCTTTAAATAACTCATCAAACTGCTTTTTCATTTCTCTAGCTTGCTCACTGCTGTGGCATACAATCATACCACCAATAGTAGTGTCTCCAAATCGAACTCTTGAAATTTTTAAATCCTTAATCATATATTCAAGCATTGGTTTAACAAATCTATTGTGCGCATAAAGATCTTTTTTGTTGAGTGTTCCAATTTCTATTTTAATATCCTCTAAAATCTTTTGAACTTTCTCTTTGTAAGACGTTTCAATTTCTTCTCTTAAAAGTTTTAATGTATATCCATCTTTTATTGAATTATTATAGTAATATTTGTGGATATATCCACCGAAAATATTTCTTGTTGTTTTTAAATCTGCTTTATCTGTTAATGTTACTTCATACCCATCCGCATCATTTTGATGCGTTTTATACATGATTAATGGTGTTCCTGTAAGTGCAATTTTGATTGAGTTTAAATCTGAATTGTAAAGATTTGCAAGTGAACTTCCTTTTGGATCATAACTTCTGTGTGCTTCATCAATAAAGTAAATTCTTTGAACTTTAATATCATACCCACTAGAGTTAAATGCAGTGGTATCTTCTTTAAACTTCTGAATGTTGATGACCGTGATTCCTTTTTTGGATGTATTCTGAGCAAACTCTTTTTGTAATTCCTCTTTTGAATTTACAGTTGAAACTGTTAGTCCTCTTTTTTTAAATTCTCCAACAGATTGTTTTAATAAATCTAATCTGTCTACAATAAAATAAAATTTTGGAGCGATGCCTTTTTTACTGTAGTAGTCTGTTAAATAACGAACTGAATAAAATGCAAGAGCTGTCTTACCGCTGCCTTGAGTGTGCCAAATAACTCCTTTTTTTACATCTTCATCTAGTTTTCTTTTTATAGCTTTACATGCAAAAAATTGCGGATATCGCATGACATGTTTTTGTAAAATAATCTCACCATTTTCACCAATTTCTTCAACATAAGTTAGTCCAAATTGAAGTATTGTTTTCAAACGATCTTTTGATAGTAATGAAGTGAGTATTCTATTTGTTGGTGATTGCTCATTCTTGTTGGTAACAAACTCTGAAGCATGTTTTAAAATAATCAAGTTATTATCTTGAAGAATAAAATTTTCTAATTGTTCAGAAATCTGTTTTAATTCTGGTAACTCGTTTTTTAGCTCTTCTCTAAAATTATTGAATTTCACAGCGCTTTTACGTACGGTTGTTGAATAAAATGCCCCTTGTAGT
>MIDA01000101.1 GCA_001830045.1 Tenericutes bacterium RIFOXYA12_FULL_35_10
CGTGGTTGAACTGATTAAATATTACCAAAGAGTCGTTTATGATTCGTATCATTATTATGACCCAGATCTTCAAATGGAAGTTTATGCAAACGCACTGTTTGAACCTTTGGTTTATAATGAATCTTATATTTTAACAACGAAGAGCACCATTAGAGTCAATTTAGATCAATTTCATAAGCAGTTTAAAGATATTTTGGTTTATGCAAACTGGTTTAAAATCATTATTACTGCGTATACAGCAACCAAAGATACTGTTTATTTATACGCAGATTTCCATATGAAAGACCATAAGCGTGCTGAAAAGTTTAAAACGTATTTAGAAGCTAAATTTAAGATGGAAGTCTTTATGGATCTCAGTGAAGATCAGAATAAAGAAATGTATGAAGAAACATTTTTCCACCGCCCTGAATATATCATTGCACGTGCACAAAGTTTAGCTGGACTATTAAAAGAACTAGAGATTAAAACGAAAATTATTATTAGCATGATTGTCTATTTCGAATTAGAAGAAGAACTAGAAGCATTTACAGAAGATTATGCCATCACGCGTATGGAAGAATTAAGTGATGAAGCTTATTTAACTGCAAGAGTTGATCTACCTTCAATTAACGTCGATTACATGATTGAATCAAAGATTAGAGAAGTTTTATTATCACTTCTTGTCCATCATGGTCATTTTGTAAGAATCAGTGTTTATTATTAATCATTCCAAAGGAATGGTGCGCTAACATCAAGTTGATGATAGCGCTTTCTTTTTACTTGACAACGATTTATAGTAGTGATATAGTGAAAGTGTACCTAGGAAGCAACCGTGGAACCCAAAAGTATTGAAGCGGTATCAAACAGTGTGGGTGTGTACCTTTTTGGTAATCTCGAAACATTGACAAGTCGATGCCATCATTAGAACGTAAATCGTTCTCACCGCTTTCTAGGCTTTTATTTTGCTTAAAAATATGCTATAATGTGTGACAATGAAAAGGGGATTTTGTCCGATGAAAAAAGAATATGTCTTACTAAAAAAACTATCTGAAGTTGCTGGTGTGCCTGGTAATGAAAAGCAAGTCAGCAAACTTATTACAGAAGAAATTAAAGGTGTTTGTGAAGAATTAACCTATGATAACTTGGGATCTATCATTGGTAAAGTTGGCCAAAAAGGACCTAAAGTCATGATTGCAGGTCATATGGATGAAGTGGGATTCTTTGTTACACAAATTACGAAAGATGGCTTTGTTAAATTTCAAACCTTAGGTGGTTGGTTTTCACAAGTCATGCTTGCTCAAGTTTGGGAAATCCATACGAAAAAAGGTGTGGTTTTAGCAGTCACTGGTGTTAAACCCCCACACATCATTCCTGCAGATAAAAGAAATGTCGCGATCGATATTGCAACGATGTATTTAGATCTTGGTGTATCGTCTAAAGAAGAAGCTGAAAAACTCGGTGTAGAACCTGGAAACATGGTTGTTCCTCATATGGAATTTAAAGTTTTAGGGAATGACAAGTATTTACTAGGTAAAGCTTGGGATAACCGTATTGGTAGTGCCGTTGTCATTGAAGTATTAAAGCGTTTAAATTCAAATGATACCAATCAACTTTTTGGTACATTTACCGTTCAAGAAGAAGTTGGCTTACGTGGTGCTAAAACAAGTTCTTATGTGGTTGCACCTGAAATTGCGATTGCTGTTGATACAGGTTTAGCAAACGACGTTCCTGGTGGAGATTCTGCTGAACAGGCACTCGGTAAAGGACCACAAATTCTCCTTTATGATGGTGGATTAGTTCCACATCAAGCACTCAGAGAATTTGTGATTAACGTAGCTAAAGAAGAAAAAATCCCTTATCAAGAAGCCTTCATTGTGGGTGGAAGAACCGATGCAGGTCATATGCATTTAGCACACAAAGGTGCTGCATCACTATCGATTGGTATTCCGACACGTTATATGCACTCACATACCTCAATCATTCATTATGATGATTATGAAAATACGATTAAATTGATGTTAGCTGTCATTAAGCGACTCGATCAAAAAGTTGTAGATAAGATTCTTTCTAATTAACGCACTTCGGTGCGTTTTTTTCTTGCAATTGGAAAGATAAACCTGTATATTATAGTTGAGCGACTACTCAACTGAAAGGGGATTAGATGAAAACATGTGAATGTGGATGCGGCGAAAACTGTCAATGTCATCTTTTTCATAAAGATACCATCAATCATGTCAAAGAAAAGATTTATTCTGATGATGAATTTATGAAGATGGCAGAGATGTTTAAACTGTTTAATGATCCATCTAGATTAAAAATATTAGAAGCAACCAAAGACCATGAGCTATGTGTTTGTGATCTCGCTTCACTTTTAGGAGTTTCGAAATCTGCGATTTCACATCAGATGAAACTCTTAAAACAGTATCAGCTAGTCACCGGTCAAAAGGTCGGAAAAATGGTTTACTATAAGTCATGTAATCATCATGTGAGACAGATGATTGAACATGCACACACCCAAATGAAAGGAATTACACAGCATGAGAAAAACGATTAAAGTATCCAATATTACATGTGCTCAATGTGCAAAATCGATTGAATCTTACTTTGATACATTAGATGATGTTGATGCAAAAGTATTAGTCACATCAAAAAAAGTGATTTTCAACTACGATGAAGAGAAATACGATGAAGATAAATTAGGCGATCATTTACGCATTATTGGATATTATCCCATTTTCAATAATGAGGAACAACTGAAAGCTAAGAAAAAAGATATAATCGACCTCGTTTTAGCATTTATTTTCACTGCACCACTGCTTTGGACGATGTTCTTACACTTAGGTTTTGATATCTGGGTTCCTGAATTTTTAATGGATGGATACGTTCAGTGGGCAATTACTACACCCATCTTATTTTTTGTAGGTAGAAGATTTTTCTTTTCTGCCTATCATCAACTTAAAGGTAAAAATTTAGGGATGGATGTGCTCGTTGTTATTGGAACAACAGCAGCCTATATCTATAGCATTATCGAAACGATCACCTTTGAAGCACACGGTGAACACATGATGCCAGAACTTTATTTTGAAACAACCGGTGTCATTATCCTCATGGTTTTAATCGGTAATTTCTTTGAAAATCGTGTGAAAGAAAAAACATCGGATGCACTCCAATCGCTCATTAGTTTAGGTGCAAAAGAAGCACGTGTTCTAAAAGATGGTAAAGAAGTTATGGTTTCGATTGACCAAGTTAAAAAAGGTGATGTATTAATCGTTTTAGCGAATGAAAAAGTACCTCTAGATGGTTTTGTTTTAGATGGTAAATCTTATGTGGATGAAGCGATGATCACCGGTGAACCGATGCCAGCCTTTAAACAGGAAGGCGATACCATCATTGGATCGTCGATGAATACCGTTAATACCTTAAAAATAGAAGTTACTGCAGTTGGATCAGATACGATTTTATCACATATCATTCAAACCGTAGAAGATACAGCACTGATTAAACCTAAAGCTCAACGTATCGCTGATAAGATTGCACAAATGTTTGTCCCTGTGGTTGTTGTTATATCGATTTTAACCTTCTTAGCGTGGGTTTTCCTAGTGAGAGGTGGTCAATCATTAACGGTTGCATTCGCACCAGCAATTGCAGTTTTAGTTATTAGTTGTCCTTGTGCACTTGGACTTGCGACACCAACATCGATTTCAGTTGGTTCAGGTATCGCATTTAAAGAAGGCATTTTATATAAGGGTGGCGAATTCTTTGAAATCGCCAATAAGATCAGCGCTGTTGCTTTTGATAAAACAGGAACACTTACCAAGGGGCATCCTGAATTATCAGCAATTATTGGTGATGAAGATACGCTAGTTTATGCAGCATCCTTAGAAAAACATTCCAATCACCCCATTGCAAAAGCGATCACGGATGCGTTTGAAGGTGATATCTTAGAGGTTTCTGATTTTGAAGTTTTACTTGGTAAAGGGATTCAAGGCGTTGTTGATCATAAGAAAGTTGTTGTTGGCTCACCTAATCTGATGAAAGAATTAGGTTTTGACACCAAAGCATTTGATAGCATCACTTATTTATCCCAAGGTAAAACGGTCTTCTTTACCGCAATTGATGGCAAAGTCGTTCATATGCTTGCTGTTGAAGATCCTTTAAAACCTTCTGCACAATCCGTCATTAAAGAATTAAAACGTAGAGGTATTACGCCATACATGATTACAGGTGACCAAGAGCTAACCGCAAAATATATCGCAAAAGAACTTGGTATCGATCACGTATTTTATGAAGTTCTTCCCCATGAGAAAGCTGAAAAGATCAAAGAAATCCAAGATTCAGGAAAAATTGTTGCTTTTGTCGGTGATGGCATCAATGACGCTCCTGCTTTAAAAATGGCTGATGTCGGCTTTGCAGTAGGTAGTGGTTCTGATATTGCAATCGATACATCCGATGTCACTTTAATGCACCTAGATTTAGGTTTAGTCATTAAAGCGATTGATTTATCACTTGCAACATTAAAAAATATCTACATGAATTTTTTATGGGCTTTCAGTTATAATATCATTATGATTCCTTTAGCTGCAATTGGACTCTTAAATCCATCTTTAGCTGGTATTGGAATGGGTTTCTCAAGTATTATGGTTGTACTAAACGCATTATCACTTAAATTATTTAAATTCAAATATCAAACGGAGGAATAAGAAATGAAAGTAACAGTAAACGATATGTCATGCAACCACTGCGTGATGAAGATTCAAAAACAACTCATGATGGACGGTCTTCAAGCAACCGTTGAACTCAAAGATAAGAGTGTCACATTCAAGAAGGAAGCAGACTTAGATAAAGTAAAAGCTTCCATCGAAAAAGCAGGATATACACCAGAAGTATGAGGATTGTTGGTGGAAAACACCGTGGTAGACAGTTAAAACGTGTTGAAAAACAAACCACACGTGAAACGGCTGACATGGTGAAAGTCGCTGTATTTAATATGCTTTTGAGCCACATGGATGGTACTGTTTTAGATCTTTTTGCAGGATCTGGTGCGTATGGCATCGAAGCCATTTCACGTGGTGTTAAACACGCTATTTTTGTCGATCACGATAAAGATGCTTGTTTAACCATCAAACATAATGTAGAAATGATTGGTGAAACCGACGCATCAACCATTTACAACATGTCTTATGAGACTTTTCTAAAAACAAAACTTGAAGGATATACCTTTGATGTCGTCTTTTTAGACCCACCATATGCTTTAAATGTCTATGAAGATGTGATTTCAATGTTAGAACCCTACATCAATGATTCCGGTGTCGTTGTCTGTGAGTCTGATAAAAAATTAGATTTGCCTGAGCAGATTAAATCATTAC
>MIDA01000102.1:0-499 GCA_001830045.1 Tenericutes bacterium RIFOXYA12_FULL_35_10
TCCTTCGGAATAAATGGTGAAAAGGAGCAAGATCAGCAGATAGAGACCAATTGCGAAATACTGTCTTATATATCTGATCAATGACCAAATTAAAAATGGGAAAAGCACAAAAGATGACAAAGAGTAAATCGTTGCTCTGAAAAAGCTCTCCGAGTGATAGGCTATCATCGGCGCCGGATCAGCGATGAAAAAGCCGATAAAATTCAGGTAACGGATAAGATACGGCGATAACGTTTCAAACCGCGTCCCAAACTTTTGCCTGAAGTATTCCAGATTCGCCAATGATTTTTTCGTCTCCGTAATGCCGGTAACCAAGGAAGCCTTTGCGTCAAAGTAAGAATAGGCCAGCCAAACGGCAAAAACGGCGAATGGAACAGTTATTATCAAAATATCGGCAATATTTTTTCTTTTAAATAACGCGAAGAGATTCGGAGTTAAATAAAATACTCCTGCCACTATATATATAAAAGTGAAGTTATGCACCAGTATCGAAACTGAA
>MIDA01000102.1:555-5182 GCA_001830045.1 Tenericutes bacterium RIFOXYA12_FULL_35_10
ATATAAGTAGATCATTATGAAATGTTTGAACCCCTAAACTAACTCTATTAATCCCAAAAGCTTTAAAGATTTCTCCTTTTTCTTTTGTATAAGATTCAGGATTAACTTCAATGGTATATTCAATCGGGTGAATATCTTTTAGTGATTCAAATACGTATTTAAGTTGAGCAACCGTTAACATGGATGGTGTTCCACCACCAATATAAATAGTTTCAATTGTCTTAAAGTGATGTTGATATGATTTAATTTCTTCTCTTAGAGATACTAAATAACGATCAATCATCTCTTGATCTTTAGGTACTCTTTTTACGAAGTCACAATAGTGGCATATCGATTCACAAAAAGGAATATGCACATAAAGTCCTTTCACATCATCACGTCCTTTGTATATCTATTATACCAAAAATGGTTTACATAATAAAGAAAAGCGATGAGTTTATCACTCATCACTGTTAGATAAAATCGCCATAAATGCTTCTTGAGGTACGTCAACACGACCCAAGGTTTTCATCTTCTTTTTACCTTCTTTTTGTTTAGATAAAAGTTTCTTTTTACGTGAGATGTCCCCACCATAACATTTCGCAAGAACGTCTTTTCTCATCGCTTTAATGGTTGTTCTAGCGATTACTTTGTTACCAAGTGCTGCTTGAACCGGAATTTCAAACATTTGACGTGGGATTAATTCAACCATTTTTTCACAAATGATTTTTCCACGGTTATAGGCAAAATCTCTATGAACAATAAGTGATAGAGCATCGACGATTTCACCATTGAGTAAAATATCCATTTTTTGCAGATTAGATGGCTTATAGCCAGACATTTCATAGTCAAATGATGCGTAACCTTTAGTTGATGATTTCAATTTATCAAAGAAATCATAAACAATTTCAGATAAAGGAAGTTCATATGTGATGTGAACACGGTTCGCATCAATATACTTCATATCACCAAAAATACCTCGTTTTTTCTGAGAAATGTCCATAATCGCACCCACATATTCTTTAGGTGACATAATGGATGCTTTAATATAGGGTTCTTCAATGCGATCAATACGTTGTGGTTCAGGTAATTTGGATGGATTATCGACAGGAACCATCGATCCATCTGTTAAATAAACGTGATAAACAACCGATGGTGCAGTCGCAATCAAATCGATGTTAAACTCCCTACGGATTCTTTCTTGGATAATATCCATATGTAACAATCCTAAGAAACCAGTTCTAAACCCAAAACCTAATGCTTGGGATGTTTCTGGTTCATAAAGTAAGGAAGCATCATTTAATTTAAGTTTTTCTAAAGCATCTTTTAAATCTAAAAATTGATCAGCATCAATCGGATATAGTCCGCAGAAAACAACACTGTTCATCGTGCGATATCCAGGTAGAGCTTGTTTAGCTTTACGATTCGCATAAGTGATCGTATCACCCACACGTACTGTATTAATATCTTTAATACTTGCGAATAAATAACCAACATCACCTGGTCCTAAAATATCTCTTTTGACAACTTTTGGTGTATGCACACCGACTTCTAAAACTTCATATTTTGCTTTAGAGGCCATAAATTCAATAAGGTCACCTTTTTCAATGGTTCCATTGACAACTCTAATATAAGCAACAACACCTTTATAAGCATCAAAAATAGAGTCGAAAACAAGTGCTTGAAGAGGTGCATTCGCATCACCTTGAGGTGCAGGAACATCCGTGATGATACGCTCTAAAATTTCAGTAATACCAATACCTTCTTTTGCAGATGCTAAGACAGCATCTTGAGCAGGTAGTCCAATAATATCTTCGATTTCCTTTTTAACTTTTTCAGGTTCAGCACTTGGTAAATCAATTTTGTTAATCACGGGAATGATTTCTAAATCATTGTCGATTGCAAGATATACGTTTGCTAACGTTTGAGCTTCAATACCTTGAGCAGCATCTACGACTAAAATAGCACCTTCACAAGCTGCTAAAGATCTAGATACTTCATATGTGAAATCGACGTGACCTGGTGTGTCAATTAAGTGCATAATGTATTCTTCACCATTTTGAGCTCGGTAAAGCATTTCAACAGCATTTAATTTGATCGTAATACCACGCTCGCGTTCAAGATCCATCGAGTCTAAAAGTTGTTCTTTCATCTCACGGTTACTTACCGTATTGGTTGACTGTAACAAACGGTCAGCTAACGTTGACTTACCGTGATCGATGTGTGCGATGATCGAGAAATTTCTTATTCTTTTTTGTCTTTCATTCAGTAAAGATTTATTCATGATACACTTACCTTTCCGCTTTATTATTGTATCATAAAATACGCTGAAATAAAGCATAATAATCGAGAAAGATTTACATATCGAACTTTCTAAACTAGGTAAACGTTTTTATCATTTTTCATTTAAAATTACATTGCAAATTACTTGACATATGTTATAATATAGTCGAATGAAAAACAATTCATAGGAGGAATTTAATAATGAAAAAATTGATTGCATTCTTTTTTGTTGCCTTACTTGCATTAAGTTTAGCAGCTTGTAAGGAAAGAGAATACCCAGTTGACGGTGTATTCTTAGGGTATGAAGTGACAGTTAGCCGTAATGCTCCACAAGTTACTTTTGTAACTGTGACAGTTGAAGATGGTGAAATCACAGCTTATGATATCGATGTACGTCAAGGTGTTAGAACAAACACTGGTACAACTGAAGCTCCAAACTACACATTTGCTTGGAATGCTAAGACTAAGAAAGAACTTGGCGACGACTATGGTATGAAGGATTCTTCTGAAATCGGTAAAGAATGGTGGGAACAAGCTGAAGCGATTGAAGCATTCTGGTTAGAAAATGGCGTTGATGCTATGACTAAAAATGCTGAAACTACAGCAATTGACAACATCACTGGTGTATCTATTAAAGATGCATACACTGTTGCTGCAAATCTTGCATTAGCTAATGCTAAAGCTGGTAAGTTCGTATCACTTTATTGCTCAGGTTCAGATTTATACACAGCTGAAATGACTTTAACAAGCAAAGGTAAGATTGACACTTTAGTATTAGACGTTCTTCAAGCTACTAAAGATAAAGTTGCTGGTACATTTGTATGGAAAGATCAAACTAAACAAGAATTAGGTTATGCTTATGGTATGCATAAGACTGCTTCTGCTACAACAACTGAAGCTGAATACATTGCATGGTTAGAAGCTAATGACAAACTTGAATGGTTCGAACAAGCAAACTTAATTACTGCTGACATTATCGCAAACGGTTGGAGCACAACAGCTGCTGAAAACGTTCCTGCTGGTGTTTCTATTTCAACAGCTGGTTACTATGCAGTTCTTGCTACTCTCTTCGGATACGCTGGAAACTCAGTTAAGTAACAATTAAGAAATCAAAAGCATCCATCTTTATGGGTGCTTTTTTTCTTTCCTAAATTAATTATATATATCTTGCTTTCCTGAATTAGACATGATAGAATTTTCATCGAAGGGGAGTAGTTTCCCAATAATCAATCGTCAGGACGGCTTTTAGCCCGGTTGATTTCAAGCTAAGCTTGTAACAAGACCTTCAAGACATTTTGTCTTGAAGGCTTTTTTTATGAAAGGATGAGATTATGGATTACGTATTTAATGTAGGTTTACTCATTATTGGTTTTTTATTTCTTGTTAAAGGTGCTGACTTTTTCGTTGCATCCTCTTCATCGATTGCAAGAAAGTTTAACGTCTCACCGCTTGTTATTGGATTGACTTTGGTTGCATTTGGTACATCATTACCTGAATTAGCCGTAAGTTTTATCGCATCACTCACCGTTGAACCGGGGGCAACCGCTGATATTGCGATGGGGAATGTCATAGGATCTAATATCGTTAATATTACACTGATATTAGGATTAACTGCGCTTGCAAAACCCGTGAAAGTGTCAAAAACAATGCATAAAAAAGAATTCCCTTATTTAATTTTAGCATCAGTGCTTATTCTTTTATTATCCTTGTTTTTTCAAAGTGACACACAAATCGTTTGGTATGAAGCTATCATTTTATTGATTGCATTCATTGGATATGTTTACATCATGATTAAGTCTGGAAAAAACTCAGATGATCAGGGTGAATTCAAGGTACTTGATATGAAGAAAGCTATTTTTTTACTCATATTGGGCTTAGCTGGAGTCACAACAGGTGGTTATATGGTCACTGAAGGTGCAAGTAATCTGGCAACTTCTGTCTTAGTTTCTTTCTTTTCGATGACTGAAACCAAAGCGATTACACTCGTGGGTTTATCGATTGTTGCTGTTGGGACTTCATTACCTGAGATGGTAACCTCGATTGTTGCTGCTAGAAAAGGTGAAAATGAGATCGCATTTGGTAACCTCGTCGGGTCAAATATTTTTAATATCTTATTTATTTTAGGACTTTCTGGACTATTTAATCCACTTGGAATTAATGGTGATGTCATGATTGATACGTATATCATGCTCGCTGTCACAGTGATCGCAGTATTAATGGCTATTTCAAAAGGGGTTGTCACAAAAAAAGAAGGACTATTACTGACATTAATCTACGTTTCTTATGTCATTTATATTATTTTACGTGCACTTTCAATTCTATAAAAAAATAGAACCTTGCTAAAGGTTCTATTCAATATCTTCAC
>MIDA01000103.1:0-12734 GCA_001830045.1 Tenericutes bacterium RIFOXYA12_FULL_35_10
TACATCTAAATGATTAATTTAGCAATAGTATAAATAACTATTAATTTATGACAGAAATCTAGCAGACTTTAGTGTTGTATTTAACTTATTCTCTTAACATAGAAACACTTATATACCTTAAAGTGAGCATTTTATATCAATTACTTAATCATGCACTATTAACTCTTTTATAACTTTTTTTGTTTTAACGTTTTAACCCATGTCGAAATGAGATCAATACCCACAACGATACAAACAAATACAGTGATACCGGTAATACCTTTGGTCATACTCGATTGAACTTCTAAAACGGTTGAATCAACATAAGATGCGATTTTTACTAAAGCTTCATTTAGGATCAAACCTTCAGCACGAATAAAAATCAAGAATAAAACGGTAGAAAGAATTTCATGTGCTGTATAAAGGATTGCTAGTGGAATTTTCCATTCACCAAATTGAAGTTTAAGCAAATTAACAACAAATCCGATAACTGCACTGATGATAAAGAAAACAATGAATTGATCGGTTACTGACTTGTTAAATAGTTGTGCAACCATCACTTGATTTTCATAGATACCTACTTTATCGACATATCTCATCAATAAGATAATAAAGATGGCAGAAAATGCAGTTCCTAAAATAAGACCTAAAAGTGATTCAACACGCGAAATCTTCGTTGTTTGAGGTGTCGGTAAATCTGGAAGATCACTTAATTTCCATTCGGGGAACTTCTTTTTTCTTGCAGCATAATCAATACCCCAGAAAATCAACGTCACCCATGCGAATGCACTCACAAATGCTTCAAATGCGTTTGAAAATATTTTTGTTATAACTTCAGCAATCATCAAAAAGATCGTAGCAGATTCTACATGAATAATAGCATCAAACGTACCAAATGTTAAGGTTATCGCTAAAAAGATAATGGATACAATCTTTAATACTTGAATGTAATCGTCATAGAAAAGTGGTGAGATGACATAACGATCTTCCCCATGATAATTTCTTGCAAGTTCTCTTGGATGACCTAATTTATGCAAGAGTTCATCAATATCTTGATCGGTTGGGTTCTTAGGTAGCATATCATGAATGTTTGCATTCAACTCTTCTTTGACTTCATCACGCATACGCTCTGGTAATCGTTTTGTTACAGCGTATATATAGCGTTCAATAATCTTTTTCATATCGTTTTTTCCTCCATTAATCGGTTCATATCTTTAACCATACGTTGCCACTCCTCAATGAGTGATTCATAAATCTTTAATCCATCTTGGGAAAGTCTATAATATTTTCTTGGTCTTGATTCAGTCGTATCCCACTCACTGGTCAATAAACCTTGTGACTCTAACCTTCTCATCAGTGGATAGAGTGTACCTGCTTCAATTGAAACACCTTTTTCTTCAAGTGCTTGTAGCAAAGAATATCCATACTGATTTTGTTTGAGTTGACTTAAAACTGCTAATACCTGTGTACCTCGTTTTAATTCAACGAGCATATTATTTAATACATTCGGATCCATATCATCACTCCTCGATATTGATTATACTGTATGTCATACACTATTGTCAATACCACATCATTATATTTTTTATTATAATGTGCTTTAAGTAAAAAACTTCATTTTGAGTGATCCTCCTATACGTTTACTCAAAAAACTGTTATGATGATAGAGGAATGTGTCTTTCACACATACCTTATACACATACATCACGAGGTCACTATGTCAAAGAAAGTTCATATCGCTGGCGTGTTATTTGCCAGCATCTTCGGTTTTACCTTTATGTTTTCAAAAGTCGCGATGAATTATGTCAGTCCCATTGGACTCATTGCTTATCGTTTTTTAATCGCATTTTTAGCCTTTGAAGCCTTAAGACTCTTTAAAGTCATCAAAATACGTTTTGAAAAAAGACACATGAAAGATTTATTTTTAGTTGCTTTATTTCAACCGATTCTTTATTTCTTAACTGAAACCTATGGTTTACGCATCACAACCAGTGGCGAAGCAGGTTTAATGATTGCGATGATTCCCATTTTTGTAACGATTTTATCATCGCTTATTCTTAAAGAAAAACCACGATTCATTCAACTATTATTTATTTTATTATCTGTCGGTGGTGTGATTTTCATTCAAATGTTTAAAGTTCAAGATGGCATTGCATTTGAAGCCCTAGGTTATCTTTTATTACTTGGTGCTGTTTTATCTGCAGCATTCTTCAATATCGCATCACGCAACGCTTCAAAACAGTTAAAACCTTATGAAATCACTTATTTTATGATGTTATATGGTGCAGTCATCTTTAATCTGATGTATCTTGTTAAACTCGTTTCAGAAGGCAGAATCATTGATTATGTGTTAAATCTTTATCATGTTGAACTTGTCTTACCTATTCTCTATTTAGGTATTGTAGCATCCATTGGAGGTTTCTTCTTAGTCAATTTCGCACTCTCTCAAGCCCCAGCCCACATCACATCGATTTATTCGAATTTATCAACGATTGTTGCGATTATCGCTGGAACGCTTTTATTAAATGAAACATTATCTTATTATCACTATATCGGTAGTGCCATGATCATCATTGGTGTCTATGGAACCGTCCGGTTTAGAAGATATCAACCTAAATTAAAAAAGAATGTATAAAAAAGAAAGGAAATTTTTATGAGCTATCAAACCTATTTAAACCCAAAAAATCCCACAGTAACCCTAAAGGTTAAAAACATGGGTACCATCACTTTGGAATTATTTCCAGAAGTTGCTCCAAATACAGTCAACAATTTTATCGCACTTGCAGAACGTAACTTTTATGATGGTTTAATCTTTCATCGTATCATCCCAAGTTTCATGATTCAAGGTGGCTGGGGAAAAGAGGACCTTCGTCCTATTCGTGGTGAATTTCGTACGAACGGTTTTGTAAACGACCTTCGTCACACACGTGGTGTCATTTCCATGGCACGCACGAATGATCCAAACTCACAAACCTCACAGTTTTTCATTATGCATCAAAACTCACCTCACCTTGATGGTCAGTATGCTGCATTTGGCGGTGTGACTTCTGGTATTGAAATCGTTGATCAAATCGTCAGTAAACCACGTGATCCTCGTGACCGTCCTTATGAAGATATCATCATTGAATCACTCACCGTTGATACTAAAGGACAAACTTATCCTAAACCACAAACTCTCTAACATGCGTGCGCGCATGTTTTTTTTATCAAGTTGCTTAAGGTATGATGTTCACTTTCATAACCCTTTAAGTGCTTATTTTTGACTAAAACGCTTACGTTTAGAATGGATATAAATGTAATCTTTTTCAGAGAACACTTTCACGTAAAATCATCTTTTCACCCCCTTTTCTTTTCAAAAATTATTGATATAATGATTGCACAAAGGAGGTTCAAGCGATGGAAGAATACAAACTGTATCGTCATATTTTATGTATTGATTTAAAAAGTTTTTACGCATCCGTTGAGTGTGCACTCTTAGGTTTGGATCCTTTTACGACTCCTTTGGTCGTCGCAGATAAATCAAGAGGAAATGGTTCAATCGTTTTAGCCGTTTCTCCTTACTTAAAAACCCTTGGTGTCCCTAGCAGATGCCGTATTCATGAAATTCCACCCGATTTACCCATTATTTTCCAAAAACCTCGGATGGAAACCTATTTAGAATATTCAACGAAGATTATTGAGATTTATCTACGCTTTATTTCAGAAGATGATCTTTATGTCTATTCGATTGATGAAGCATTTCTAGATATTACAGAATACCTGAACTACTATCAAAAAACAGATCTAGAAATTGCGAAAATGATTTTACAAGCCATTTATGATGAAACCAAACTTTATGCCACCTGTGGCATTGGACAAAATATGTTGATGGCCAAACTCGCTTTAGATATTGAATCTAAAAAAGCACCTGATTTTATTGCAAAATGGACATATGATGATATTCCTACAAAATTATGGCCGGTTGAACCTTTATCAGAAATGTGGGGAATTGGTCATAACATGGAACGCAATTTAAACCGACTTGGACTAAAAACAATTGGTGATATCGCACATTATAGCCCTGATACGTTAAAACGTATTTTCGGTATCCTTGGTGAAGAGCTTTACTACCATACACACGGTATAGATATGAGTTTAATTCAGCAAAAATTAAACATTCGTGCTGTCAGTAAAAGTTATGGTTCTGGTCAAACTCTGTTTCATGACTACTACACACCAGACATCTTCCAAGTCATTTTAGAAATGGTGGATGATGTAACAAGACGCCTACGTCTTCATAAAAAAGTGGCTAGAACCATCCATTTTGGCATCGGATACAGCAAAGCTGTGGGCGGTGGTTTTAGTAGACAAATCACGCTTGATCAACCAACATCGAATGCTTCTGTTGTTTATGAAACGTGTCTTCATTTATTTAAAACGTATTATGAAGATGAGCCTATTAGACGTGTTCATGTCAGTCTTGGTGGGTTATCTGAACAACACGTTTATCAGTTTTCTCTTTTTGAAGATGTCGATCGTTTAATGAAGGAGCATCAACTTCATGCTGCAATGGACGATATTAAATACAAATTTGGAAGAAATAGTGTTAACCGTGCTTCTAGCGAACTTGAATCTTCAACGATTAAAGCACGGAACAACATGATTGGTGGCCATCATGCCTAATACATACGTTGACCGCGGTATTATTAAATGGGCACCCTTTGATGCACTTGTCGGTTATGGTGCGATGATCCGTGAACTCAAACTCCGTTTGAATAGATTGGATAAACCAGAATTAAGTGATGATCAATATGATGAAATGAATCAAAAATTGATGATTGCTAATCATCAAGACATCGAGATTTCAGTCACTTATTATGAAGATGGTTACTTTAAAACAACCTACGGTAAAATTAAAAAGATTGATACCATTTCAAAAATGATCATTCTTACGCCCTTTGCACGTTTATCAATCTCAGATATTATCGATATTAACCTATAAAAACTGGTTTAGCGACCAGTTTTTTGATGTATAATAAATGTGATATAAAACATAGGGAGACATCACAACATGCGTTATAAATATCAATACATCATTGGATTCATCGTTTTACTCGGTGTTATTTTCGGTCTACGTTTAATGACAGAAAATAATCAGTTTATCTATACCCTAAGCGGCTGGTTTCTTGGTATTGGCTCTTTAGGTCTTTTAGGAAGTCTTTATATGCTCTACGGTAAAGAACTTTGGACATTTCTTTTAAAATCGAAAGATATCTGGTTAATCCTTGCAAGTTTAATTTTAATGGAACTTCTTTTTGTTATAAAGAATGTTGATCACCTTTATTTAACTTATCTTTTTGGTTTGATCATCAGTTTATTTTTGTGGGTGATCATCTATCTATCCATTCCAAAGACGTATGCAAAAATATTTTGTGTCTTCACGATCATCATGTTTGGTTCTTACGTGATCGGTCAAGATATCTATGTTCGTATTTTTCACGATTATTTCACTTTTAAAGAAGCATTGACCTTAAGAGAAGGTGTTGAATCAGGTCAAAGTATGTACCTGTTTAACTGGCTACATCCAGTGATTTTATTCTTGATGATTTCGACCGTTTGGATCTATTTAAAGAATATGGTTGTTACTCATGTGATTTGGAATAGACAGATAGCAAGAAAAATAACTACAAGTTTTTTAATGGTCTTTTTACTGATCATGTTGAATGCGAAAATTCCTGAACCTGATCAAACAGATTTAGTTTCCGATCACTATTTATATCAAACCGTTTATTCGAGACAACGGTTTGCTGAAAGATTTGGTTTTTTCCATCTGATGGGTAGAGATTTACTCGATTCATTTACCCCAAGATGGCACAGTAAGAAGGATATCTTCGAAATTAATCAATACTTCGAGAGTAACCCTAAAGCCTATAGCACACATGATCAAGTTGGTTTATTTGAAGGAAAAAATTTGATTTTTATTCTTGCTGAATCGTATGATGAATCCATTTTAGATGAGGTGTTAACACCCAATCTTTACCGCTTGAAAACAGAAGGTATTTCTTTTTCAAATCACTACACACCTGTTTTCCAGCGTACGACAAGTGACTCTGAATTCATCTTTAACACAAGTCTTATTCCCTCCATTGAAGATGGTCCTACCGTAACTGTTTTCAAGCAAAATAGCTACAATCAATCACTTGCACAGCTGTTTAAAGATAAAGGATATCTTACTCAAGCTTTCCATGGGAACTATAAAGAATTTTATGGCCGTCACATCATTTATGAAAACTATGGTTATGATGCTTTTTATGGACAAGATGAATTAAATCTTACACCAGAGACGGGGCGTTTTGATCATATCTTCTTTGATGCAGCTAAAGATAAAATCCTTCCCACGGATACGAAATTCATGAGTTTTATCATCACATTTGCAGGTCATTCACCCTATACCGAAGAGCATGATGTTGCACATACACATATCGATTTTGTTAATTCGATTTACCCTAACGATGATCCATCAATTAATTATTACCGTGCAACACAAGTTGAACTCGATCATATGATTGGCAATCTCTTTTCTTCCCTTGAAGATAAGAATATTTTAGATGACACCGTGATCCTCTTATCTGGTGATCACTACCCCTATACAATGCCTCAAGAAGTATATCAAAGCTTTACTGGTATTACGGAAAACCACCTTAAACAACGCGGTAATCTCTATCTATGGTCATCTGATGTTACACCAATAACCATTGATACATTAACATCTTCTTATGACATCTTGCCCACGTTAAATGCGCTCTTTGATCTCGGCGGAGATCCAACATTTTATGTTGGTAATGATGCTTTTATCGAAGCTGATCGTTATGTGCTCTTTAAAGATTACAGTTATTTTGATGGTACCAATCATCACTTCTTATATGATCTTAAAGAAACTTCTGATCAAAGTAGAAAGATCAGTGATCTTTATCAAATCTATAAAAAAATATTGAGAACCAATTATTTTAAATGAGGTTACTATGAAAATCTTAATCGCAGGTGGAACAGGTTTGTTAGGTTCACATAGCGCGTCTACAATGATTAAAGAAGGTCATGAGGTGCATGCATTAACATTACCTGTCAATCAAGATCTTCATCTTCCAGATCAACTCATTTTACATCTATGTAATTTTATGACAGCAGATACAATTGAGATTGATTCATACATGAAAGACATGGATGCTTTTGTTTTTGCTGCTGGCGTTGATGAACGTGTTGAATTTAAGGCTCCTGTATCTAAAGCATATGAGATGTATAACATTGAACCTATGGAAAAACTATTAACTTCTGCAAAAAAAATGGGTGTGAAGAAAGCTATAATTCTTGGTAGCTATTTTGCTTATTTTGCTAAAAAATGGCCTGACTTAAACCTAGGCAATCATCATCCCTATATTCAAAGTAGACTCAAACAAGAAAGCGTTGCTTTCTCATATGCAGATGACACATTTGGTGTTACTGTTCTTGAACTTCCCTATATTTTTGGCATTCAAAAGGGAAGAAAACCTGTTTGGTCACTTTTTATTGATCGTTTTGAAAAACCATCCATCATTTTCTTTCCAAAAGGGGGCACCGCAATGGTGACTTCTCACCAAGTTGGTGTTGCAATTTATCATGCTATTTTATATGGAAAATCTAAGACTTCCTATCCGCTTTCTATGATGAACATGACTTATAATGAACTCGTTCACCATGTGCTTGATGCGATGAACATGAAGAAAAAGGTCATCAATGTTTTCAATTGGATTGCAATTCTAGGATTTAAACAGATGCAAAAAACTTATACAAAAAAAGGAATTGAACCAGGGCTCAATCCCAAAACATTTGGAAAACTTTTCACAAAAAAACTTTATATTGATCCAAACTTATCTGCTGATTTGAAATTACCAGAAGATGATATCATCGATGCCATTCATGAGTCAATCACATATGCATATGAACTTAAAAAGAAAGATTTAAGTGCACACGATATGAAAGATGCATTATGATTTAACGATCTTTGGCATATCTGTTAATGTGAAATTCGCTGAGTTAATACGGTATGTATTGGTACCGTCACCTTCGATTTGCTCAGGGTTGGTAAAATAAAGTTCACTATTTCCTTTAACTTTAACTCCAAGTAAACTCGTGATGTTAATATAAATCTTGATTTTAGTAAAATTGTTAATTTGGTTAGGGTTATAAAAAACACTATCTTTTTTCATAATCAAGTTAATAATGACATTATTACGTTTTGTATGTTCATTATAAAGCAAGAAAGCTCTAGACTCTGTTTCACTTGGTGGTGTTACAAACTCATAGTTAATGCCTTCTCTTTCAAAACGAAGTTTGTCGAATGTAATGGATGAAATGATCTTACCTTCAATCACACGAAATGGAATTTTAATCGATACAAACGCAAAATCTTGGGGATTTGTATAAATATCATTTTCTAATAAACCACTTTCAATCATGTGAAACATCATGCTTTTACGTTCAAGCACACGTTGAATGTAACGTGTCGACTCGCCATAGATGAGCATGCGATCCATAAATTCAATAATCGAGTAGTTTGCTGATGCAAATTGTAATTCTCTAAATAATTCAGCACGTTTATTCGTATCATCGTTAATCTTAACGGTTGTGCGGTTATGAAGTAAAATCAGTAAGCTAAAGAGCATACTTGATAAGAAGGATGCGAATGCGACAAACACAGTAGCAACACGAATCCCGATGACATTAAACATTTGATCCAGTTCATCGCCAAACATCAGCATCAGCAATGCTAAAATAAAAACTGCAGAACCCGCAATTCCGATGACTGATATAATAATATTTCTTTCTTTTTTCATGCGAAAATCAACACCTTTTTCTTACGCTTGTTTCATTATTATAGCACCCTTTTCTAAAAAGTAAAGAGGGAAATGTTCATTCAAGTTTTCCTTGACTAAAAACGGTTTCAAAGGTATAATGAGAATAGAATTTAAGAGCGAATAGAGATGAAGAGCAAAATCGTTAAAAGTGCATGAACGCCTTTTTGATTTTGCTATTTATTTTGGGGTACAAGGAGGTTTCACCTTGATTATAGAACAAAAAATCATACCTGCAATCAGTAACCACCAAGAATTAAAAGCATTTCTACAGAGTCATTTAACGTATGGTATCTTAATGAATTTCCAACTTGCACAGTTAGCTGAACTTGTGCAAGAAATGAAAAGTAAGCAAAAGAAAGTTCTCATTCATTCTGAACTTATCAAAGGTCTGACATCAGATGAATTTGGTGCAATTTACTTAATTCAGTCACTTAAAGTTGATGGAATCATATCAAGTAAACCTAAAGTGATCGAAGTATGTAAAAAGCGTAAAGTGATTGGTATCTTACGCTTCTTCTTAAAAGATTCCATCTCTTTAGAACAAAGTATTGAAGTCGCACAAAAAGTAAATCCTGATTTATTAGAAGTTTTACCTGCACTATGCATCGATATCATTCCTGAAATTAAAGCAAGAGTCAGTGCAGATATTATGATGGGTGGACTGATTCGCACCAAAGATCAAATTAGGGCATGTCTAGCAGCTGGAGCGGTTGCAGTCACAACAAGTAATCCAAAGTTTTGGTTTTAAACTAAGTTAATCAATTCATAGAGTAAGAGAGAAAAACGTTGATTTATTAAAAATTGTTTTTCTCTTTTTTCATACAGGAGGGTTCATATGATTTATGATTATGTTGTTATAGGTTCAGGTATTATTGGTACAATGATTGCTCGTGAGTTATCGCGCTATGATGTCTCACTTTTAGTTTTAGAAAAAGAAAATGATATCGCAAACCACCAAACGACAGCGAATAGTGCCATTATTCACTCTGGACATGATCCAAAAGAAGGCACTTTAAAAGCTAAGCTCTGTGTTTTAGGCAATTCACTTTATAACAAACTCGAAAAAGAGTTAGATATTCCCTTGTTAAGAACAGGTGCTTTTGTTGTTGCACATGATCAAGATGAAGAAAAAATGCTTGATCAACTCTATCAAAGAGGTCTTATCAATGGTGTTGGTGAAATGATGTTACTTTCTGGTGATGAAGCAAGACGACAAGAACCTCTTCTATCACCATCAATTACAAAAGTATTATCACTTCCAACAACCAAAGTCACTTATCCTTGGGAAGTTGCGATTGCCGCATTAGGAAATGCGATTAAAAATGGTGCAACTTTCCAAAGAAATAGTGAAGTTGTATCGATGAATTATAACGATGGGGTTTATAAAATTGGTCTAAAAAATGGTCTAAACGTTCAAACAAAAAATATCATCAACGCTGCAGGTTTATGGAGTGACCATGTTGCTTTAATGCTCGAAAAAGAGTTTGAACTTACGATAAAACCTAGAAAAGGTGAATATCTTGTTTTAGATCGTAAAGCCAAAGATCTTTTTCATAAAGTGATCTACCCACTTCCAACAAGTTCTGGAAAAGGTGTATTGATTGTCCCCCAAGTTCACGGAAACATTTTACTTGGACCTACATCCTCACCTGTTAGCGACCCCAATAAAGCGGGAACGACAAAAGATGGTATGACATACATTAAAGATCATCTTAAAAAATTATCTGTTCATATCCCATACGATATGGTGATCAGAACATTTGCTGGTATTCGTGCAAGTTCAACATATGATGATTTTTATATTAAAGAATCTTCATTTTTCCCAGGTTTCTACCATGTCGCAGGTATTGATTCACCTGGCTTGACCGCTGCTCCTGCCATTGCAACATATCTCATTAATGAAATCATAAAGCTTAAAGCAAATCAAAAAGAAAACTTTGATCCTTACCGCGTTAAACCCATCCCATTTCATCATCGATCTGATCTTGATAAGAAAAAAATGATTGAAGAAAACCCTAAATATGGTCATCTTGTCTGTAAATGTGAAAAAATCACTGAACAAGAAATCATTGATGCGATCACGGGTCCAACTGGAAATGAAACTATAAAAGGAATAAAGAAACGCGCGCGCGCGGGAAGTGGTCTATGTCAAGGTGGTTATTGTGAAAGTCGTGTTTTAAAAATTATATCTAAAACGACAGGAAAATCCTTGGATGAAATCAATTATTATGCTGAACATACACCAATCTTAATGAAGGAGACAAAAAAACATGATTAAAAAAGACATCGTGATCATTGGCGGTGGTGCAGCAGGCATGGCTGCAGCAATCTCTGCTTATGATGAACACACTGATATTTTAATCATTGAACGAGAAGGCATCTTAGGGGGAATTCTCAATCAATGTATTCATAACGGTTTTGGCCTTCATATGTTTAAAGAAGAATTGACTGGGCCAGAATATGCAAATCGTTTTATTGATGAACTTAAAAAACTTCCGATTGATATTATGTTATCTACAACTGTTTTGGATATTAGAAAAGATGATCTCTTTCATCTGACGATGACCAGTGAAATTCACGGTTATGTCCAAGTGGATGCGAAAGCTGTTATCATTTCTTCGGGATGTTATGAAAGAACACGCGGTGCCATTATGCTTCCTGGTGAAAGACCAAAGGGCATTATGCCAGCAGGAAGTGCACAACGCTATTTAAATATGGAAGGCTATTTAGTTGGAAAACGTATCTTTATTTTAGGTAGTGGTGATATTGGTCTCATTATGGCAAGACGTATGACATTAGAAGGTGCTAAAGTTTTAGGTGTAGCAGAAATTATGCCTTATTCGAATGGATTGACGCGTAATGTCGTTCAATGTCTTCATGACTTTGATATTCCCCTCTATTTATCTCATACCGTAACAGATATTATCGGACATGATGTTTTAGAAAAAATTACTATTCAACAAGTGGATTCACAATTTAATGTGATTGCTGGAACAGAAAAAACATTTGAAGTCGACACCCTTCTTTTATCGATTGGATTAATCCCTGATATCGCACTTTTTGATGGAATCTCAATGAAAAAGAGTCCAATAACTAAAAGTGCTGTTGTTGATCAAACACTAATGACCGATATCGATGGTTTATTTGTCTGTGGCAATGCACTTCATGTGCATGAC
This sequence comes from Tenericutes bacterium RIFOXYA12_FULL_35_10, assembly GCA_001830045.1. Classification (GTDB taxonomy): domain Bacteria; phylum Bacillota_I; class Bacilli_A; order Acholeplasmatales; family Acholeplasmataceae; genus Peloplasma. The sequence goes on from MIDA01000103.1 coordinate 12,026, forward strand.
TTAGTGGACTGGGTCAGTGAAGAAGGTAAAAAAGCTGGTTTTTATGCGAAATCATTCGTTCATAAAACGAAAAAAACAACACCTTTTTACCAAGAAGTTCAACGTTCACCACTGATTCGCTATACCGTACCTCAACTGATTGATTATCATCAAACTGAGAAACTTATTACTTTATCGTTTAGAGTTACACAAAAAATGGAAAAAGGCATCTTTAAAGTCATGCAAAATGATCAGATGATCATTTCTAAAAAAGCTTCACATATCGTACCCGCTGAAATGGAAACGATTAACTTTTCATTAGATGATTTAAAGAGTAAAGATCCCATCACATTGATTTTGGAGGAAATACAATGAAAGAACTTACCTGTATCGTCTGTCCTGTAGGTTGTCATTTATCTGTTGATGAAAACTTAGAAGTCACGGGAAACCGTTGTCCAAGAGGTAAAACTTATGCAAAAACTGAGATGACAAATCCAACACGTATGTTAACGACCACGGTTAGAACCGTTTTTAAAGATGTCCCGCGCGTATCTGTTAAATCTTCTTCTGCACTCCCTAAAGGCTTAATTTTTGAAATCATGTCAGAATTAGACCACGTAATCGTAGAAAAACATGTTAAAATAGGAGATATCATCGTATCCGATATTCATCATACTGGCATTGACATGATTGCTACTAAATCAACTTTGCCAACCTTATAAAAGGAGTC
>MIDA01000103.1:12763-26329 GCA_001830045.1 Tenericutes bacterium RIFOXYA12_FULL_35_10
ATCAAGGAACCACCAGTACAAGAGCTATTCTTTTTGACCATCAATCCAATGTGATTGCGATGGCAAGTGAAGAGATCAAACAGATTTATCCGCATCCAGGGTGGGTTGAGCATAATCCAAACCAAATTTGGGTCAGTGTTTTAGCTGTCATGGCACGTGTTTTACTTGAAGCAAATATTAAACCACAAGATGTTCACGCGATTGGGATTACCAATCAAAGAGAAACTACCATCGTGTGGGATAAACAAACAGGTCAACCCATTTATAATGCGATCGTTTGGCAATCAAGACAAACATCATCGATATGTGATGACTTAAAAGATAAGGGATTTAGTCCTTTATTTAAACAAAAGACCGGATTAATGATCGATGCTTATTTTTCAGCAACCAAAATTAAATGGATTTTAGACCAAGTTCCTGGAGCAAAAGAAAAAGCTAATCAAGGTCAACTTCTTTTTGGTACGATTGACACATGGCTAGCTTATAAATTATCTGGTGATAAATTACACATTACAGATTATACCAATGCTTCTAGAACACTCTTATATAACATTCATGAACTTAAATGGGATGAAGAATTATGTGCTATTTTAGATATCCCTATGTCAATGTTACCTAAGGTTCAAGAAAGTTCATCGCTTTACGGATATACTGCTCCTCATCATTTTTTTGGTAAAAAAATACCTATTTCAGGGATTGCAGGAGATCAACAAGCAGCTTTATTTGGCCAAAACTGTTTCGATAAAGGGATGGTTAAAAATACGTATGGCACAGGTTGTTTCATGCTCATGAATACAGGTCATACACCGATTGCTTCTGAACATGGACTTCTTACTACGATTGCTTGGGGCATTAATCAAGAAATTACATATGCATTAGAAGGTAGTGTCTTTGTTGCTGGTTCTTCGGTTCAATGGTTAAGAGACGGTTTAAAGCTGATTGAATCTGCATCCGAAACAGAAGGTTTAGCGACCTCATTATCTTCAAATGAAGGTGTTTATTTAGTACCTGCTTTCGTTGGTTTAGGTACACCTTACTGGGATTCAGATGCAAGAGGTGCAGTCTTTGGTTTAACCAGAGGAACCTCAAAAGCTCACTTTGCAAGAGCTGTATTGGAAGCTATTTGTTATCAATCGATGGATGTTTTACATGCAATGGAGGAAGATACAAAACTTCCCATCACATCATTTAAAGTCGATGGTGGAGCAACTGTTAATGAATTTTTGATGCAATTTCAATCTGATATTTTAAATTTACGCGTTGATAAACCAAAAATTCTTGAAACTACAGCTTTAGGTGCAGCTTACCTAGCAGGCCTTTCTACAGGCTACTGGTCATCCATTGAAGATATTAGATCCTCTTGGAAGCTCGATAAATCATATTCACCAAAAATGAATGATCAAGATCGTGAATCCGCAGTTAAAGGATGGAAAACCGCAGTTTCTGCAACCAGACACTTTAAAATGAAGTCAAATTAATGCTAAAAAGATCTTCTTACCTTATAATTAAAGTATAGGAGGTATCAATCATGCTCTATGATGTATGTACTTACGAAGAATTAGTTAAAGATTTTAAGAAGAAAGTTTCTGTTGAAGGTCAAACGATTTTGCTCATGCTTTTAAATGAAAAAATCTATGCAGTTCAAGACAAATGTACCCATTTAGGTGTATCGTTATCCAAAGGCACTCAAACAAATAATCAACTTCAATGCAAAGCACATGGTGCAACATTCAACATTCAATCCGGTGAGGTTCTTGAAAAAGCACATATTGGTTTTATCAAGATGCCTACTAAAAAATTAAAAACCTTCAAGACCGAGGTCAAAGAAGGCCGAATTTACATTGACTTATAGGACATAGATATGTCCTTTTTTTTATTCGTAAATGGTTGTTAGTAGTTTTGCACTTTCCCTAAGTTTAGGTTCAACTTTAACTTGAGGATAGCCTACCATCACTAATCCTAAAACAAGTTCGTCATAGCGAATGCCCAGAACATCCTTAAATTTTTCTGTTTCAATGTATTTAGGTGTTTTCCAGAAACTTCCCATTTTTTCATCTTCTAGAAGCAATAAAAAGTTTTGTATTAATGCAGCACAAGCTTGAATATCTTCAATTTCATCTGCATAGACTGGATTTTTTTTCATAATGAATGCAACCACAGTAGGTGCCATCATCACTTTCATAACGAGTTTTTTGTGTTCTTCTCGTTCACTTTCTTTTACTTGAGCTAGATAATTAGTCACAAATTTATCTTTACCCGCACCTTCTAAAATGACAAAACGCCAAGGTTGTCTCATTTTGTGATTAGGTGCGTATACGGCAACATCGAGAAGATCAATGATTTTTTCTGGATTAACCCACTGAGATGTAAACTTTGCTGTACTAACTCTTGATTTAATCGTTGATGCGACTGACATAAATAAACAACTCCTCTCACCTTTATGATACACACAAAGGTTGTTTTTTACAAAGTAGATGATTGGATTTGTTTCAAAGAAACATCATCATTGTTTTTTTATAGATTAGAATATTTTCTTGGGATGCAATTGATTTCCTTCGTGTTCTTGAACGATCTTGTCGCGAATCATATCAAGAATAGCTGTAATCAGCATGAAAAGGATAGCCATGATCAATGCAGTTTGAATGGTAAAATTGATTAATGCAATTAAAATAAATGCAATACCTGTTAAAAGATATGTACAGTGAATACAAGATGAAAACTTTGGCTTAAAAGAGCGTATTTTTCCAATGCTATCTGTTTGTAACATCATAATAAATATAACGAATAAACTATAGCCGATCATACCACCATACTGAAAGAGTAATGATGTATTCGCAAATGTATTGGTTTGCTCAACCACATCTCGAATAAAATCACCACTTGTAAAATAAATTGCGGATAAAAATCCAGCAATAAGTGAAAGCTTTACGATGTTTTTCATAGATAATCATATCCTTCCGAGTTAACTAAGTCTGTCTGAATGACCTCACATGATCCAACATAATCTATCATTGAATCTCTGTTCACCTTATAGTAGTCAAGCAAATCATTATTTTACTTTTAGAACAGAGTTTATTTTTTTTAATTGTCATAAAACTGTAAAGCTCATTAGTTGTACAACTAAAGACAACTCTTCATGAAATGCGATTGAAAGAATTTTTCATTGTCGTTATATTGTGACAAAAAATGTATGTTATAATTGTGATGTATTTTAAAATTTTGGATTCCTATAAACGAACCATTTCTGGGAATCCTGAGTCTTCAAAGTCGATACGAACCATTTCTGGGAATCCTGAATCTTCAAAATCTAAACGAACCATTTCTGGAAATCCTGAGTCTTCAAAGTCGATACGAACCATTTCTGGGAATCCTGAATCTTCAAAGTCTAAACGAACCATTTCTGGAAATCCTGAATCTTCAAAATCAATGGTAATATTTCCAAAACTAATACTATCAATTTGGCTAACACCAACAAATGTAAGAACTGCGACAAATAAAACGGCTACTAATACTAAGAATTTTTTCATGGCAACTGCCTCCCTTTTCCCTAATTGTATTATCAATTAGGGTAAATAAACAGGGCGTATACGCCCTATTCGTACACAAAATTCATGAAAATGAGGTGAAAATAATGAAATCGAAAGAACTCAGTAACTATTTGGAGAGATTAAGAGCAGCTAGAAATATTTCCCAAGAGTCTTTTACAAATGGAATCACCTCACTTAGACAGTACAGAAGATACTTAAGTGGCGAATCAGATATACCATTCCAAATTGTCGATTTACTCTGCGAAAGATTAGGTATTCAAACCATCAATTTAATTCGCGAATTAGAAACTGCTCGCATTGAAGAATCAAAGGAAGTCGATCGTTTTTATAACTTTGTTGTTTATAACAACCGTGATGAGATTGAACAAATCAGAGAAAAATACAGTGGCAAAGAATTTCTTGACTATGAAAATAAAATGGTTTATGAACACAGTGTCATTTTATTCGATTTTATGAATCAGAAAATTAATGCTGAAGTTGCAACACAGCAAACCAAAGATTTAATTAATTTTAGCAAATTCAGTAAGCAATCTATTTTTACACTAACTGAAATGTTTATCTTAACTTCGCTTTTAGATCTTGATCCAAAATCAACAGATAAACAACTCATCTCATCCAGGTTAAAAAGCGTCCTTACTGACTCATCCATTGTTTTAGGATCGAGTGTCAATTTTGCATATCAATTAGTTCTCTTTCGCCTAGCCAAATATGCTGGTATAAACAAAGACTATAACGATGTTATCAGTTATTGTAAACTTGCACTCAGCCATGCAGTAAATAATAAAAATTATTATCTCCTCGAGTATTTTTATTACTACAGTTCTCTTGCATATTTTAGATTGGGTGATCTAGAAAATTATCAATATCATTTAATGAAATGTTTTGTCGCACTACACTTAGATGGTAACGATAAAAAAATTGAAAAGTTTACTTCCATGATCAACCGTGACTTTAATATCAGTTTCGCAGATTTTGTCATCGAACATTATCGACAAAAACAACCTAAATGACATGGTATAATCCATGTCTTTTTATTTCATAAATTTGGTATAATGGAGCGGGAGTTGATGAAATGAATCAAAATTGTAAAATAACACTTAAACCCAAAGAAGATATCCGTATCATTCAAGGTCACCCTTGGGTTTTTAATAATGAAATTGAAAGAATTGAAGGGAATATCCAAAGTGGGGATATCGCTTATGTCTACAATTCAAAAAACCAATTTATTGGAAAAGGATTTTTGAATACGAGTTCTAAGATTTTTGTAAGAGTCTTATCACGCATTGAACATGAAGTTATCGATGAAGAATTTTTCAGATCGATTATCGTGAGATCAAACCAATCGCGTCTTGACTTAGGCTATAAAAACAGTTATCGCGTTCTTTTTGGTGAAGCTGATGGTATCCCTGGATTAATTGTTGATAAATACGATGAGTATCTATCTATGCAAGTCTTATCTTTAGGTATTGATCTTCGTAAAGACATGTTTATCAAGTTACTTGTTGAACTATTTCATCCAAAAGGAATTTATGAACGCAGTGATGTTCCAGTTCGTAAAAAAGAGGGATTACCTTTATTTAAAGGTGTCGTCTATGGTGAAGTTCCAGAATTAATTCGTATCAAAGAAAATGCACTTAATATGGATGTTGATATTATTAATGGTCAAAAAACAGGTTCGTTTTTAGACCAACAAGACAATCATGAAGCCATTAAATCTTACGTTAAAGACAAACATGTTCTCGATTGTTTTTCTCACATTGGTGGATTTGGGTTACACGCCGCATATCATGGCGCATCTTCAGTGACATGCCTAGATATCTCAGAAAGTGCTGTAGAGCAAATCAAACATAATGCTTCTATCAACCATTTTCACAATGTGACTGCAGAAAAAAAAGATGTTTTCCAAGCTCTTCGAGACTATCAAACATTAAATCAAACATTTGATGTTGTTGTTTTAGATCCACCTGCATTCGCTAAGAAAAATGACGATATCAAAAAAGCTTATCAAGGTTATAAAGAAATCAATTTACAAGCTTTAAAAATCATTAATCCTGATGGTTATTTATTGAGTTGTTCCTGCTCACACTACATGACACCTGCTCTCTTTATGGAGATGCTCATGGAAGCATCTCAGGATGCTAAGAAAATCACACAAATGATCGAATTTAGAATCCAAAGTAAAGACCATCCTGCACTCTTTGGCTCTGATGAATCTCTATATCTTAAATGCGTCACATTACGTGTAAAATAAAAAGTTGGTCGCCCAACTTTTTTTATATATCCGCGTTATAAATCTTTTTAAATTCGTGGTGCATACGTATAGGAACAAGCACTATTGTTGTGAGTGATACACTGGCTAAAAGTAGCAATATGAAGCGATAATCAAGCGTTGTAAATTCTGCAATTGAACCTGCTGTTAACACACCAACAATGCCTCCAATATGCCAGAGTAAATTTTGTGTAGAATTGACCCTTCCACGGAGTTCTGTAGGTATATAAACTTGTGTTGCAGTCATTCTAATGTTGAATGAAGTGACTGATAAAAGTCCAACAATAAAGCTTATTGAAAGCATAATGACATAGGGCATATAAAGCATTGTTGCAGATAAAAGTTCAACCGATAAGTAAACTGAAACAGCGATTAAATACCTTTTATGAGGAGGGTATTTAAACGTGTAATGAATAATTCCTCCGATAATTCTACCCACTGATGACGCAGTAATTAAAAAAGAAAAATGTTGTAACGTATATATATCACTTGTCATAAAATAAGGCATTCTAAGTAAATCTTGTGAAGCATAAACAAAGCTAAATGCTGCAAACAAAATGGCAATTCCAAATATGCCTTTTTCTCTTTTATAGTAATGAAATCCTTCTTTTAAATCTTCAACAAACTGCAATCCATTCACTTTTCTTTGATTAAGTTTCTCATCGAGTCTAATCGTTGATTCAACGGTTGCAGCTATAAAATGAGTGATTGCATTAAACAACATCAACAGAGCAATACCATGAACAACATTTTCAATCATAAAGGTTGCAATCGGTGCCATCATAGCGGCTGATAACGGCCATATGAGGCTTGAAAGTGAATATGCTCTTGAATGGTTTCCTCGTGTAATAACCTCTGGAAACATACTCATAAATGCAAGTTGGTAAACGGTATCTATGATTCCAAAAAGACCTGCTAAGAGCGTGAAAATAAGCACATCAAAATAACCTGTAAAAAGAATTAGTGATATACAAAGGAAAAGTAGGGATGATAGGTAATCCAATCCAAAAATAGTTTTTCTTCGTGAATTTCGATCGACATAAGGACCTGCAAGAAAACCTGTAATAATTCTGGGTACAATATTGGCTACAGTAAAAAGCGCCAGAGTCAAAGGTGAACCTGTGCGCTGATAAATTAATATTCCAAAAGCAACACTGGCAGCAGCGCTACCAAGTGCTGAAATCATTGAACCAATGGTTAGTATCGTAAAATTGCGAGTCCAAAGGCGTTCCATAGTAACCTCTTTTTATATGTCTAGACGCATACCCATCTCTAGTCTGACTTCTTTTTGCTCTATGTCTTTATTCGTATATGACATGGTGTCAAAACCAATAAAATGCATACCTCGATCTAAATAAAACTGAATTGCTGGATCATTACAACTTTGACATTCTAAAACAAGTGCCCGTGCTTTTAATTCTTTTGCTACTTCAACCATGTGTTGAAATAGCAGTTTACCATAACCATCTCTTCGATATTTTTTGTCGACTAAAAAATTCCAAATGCGATAGCGATTGTTCCAAGTCTCTAATGATCCTTCAATAACACCAATCAATTTTTTCTTATCAAAGATACCAAAAACATGTGGGTCTTCAATATAGTTTTGAAAAAGAAAATCAGTAAACTTCTTCTCTTGTTTTTTGAGAAACTTTTTTCGTTTAATCGTTATTTTTATATCCTTCTTTTTCTTAATTGAAAGATGATAATAAAATTTTGTGATATATTCATATTCAAGTTTATAATCCTTATATTCAGTTGGTGATAAAGCGATAATTTTATTCATGATATACTCTTTCTTATGAAACGAAACATTACTTCCATTATATATGAAAGTATAGACTGGTTCAAGGTCATTTCAAAAGACTTGGGTTTTTCATCTGTATGGTAAAATGAGAGAGAGGTGATAACAATGATTAAAATCTTATTGACTGGCTTTATGCCCTTTGGTGGCGAGGTAATTAATCCATCTTACGAAGCTATAAAAAAAATAAATGCAAAACATCTCAATGTTGAACTTCATCTACTTGAGTTACCTGTAATCTATTATGAATCTTCCCATATACTCATTGAAAAAATAAAAGATCTTGACCCCGATGTCATTTTGATGATTGGTCAAGCAGGTGGTAGGAAGGCAATTTCTATTGAAAGAGTTGCCATCAATTTAGATGATTCTAAAACACCAGATGCTAAAGGTGTTACACCGATGGATGATCCCATTTCTTTATTTGGTCCAACTGCTTATTTTTCAACATTACCAGATAAACAAATCTATCATATATTAAGTGAAAACCATATTCCAGTTGAACTTTCTTATTCTGCTGGCACTTATATTTGTAACCATATCTTTTATAGTGTGATGCATGAACTTGACGTCTCATCAAAACATCATGTCAAAGCAGGTTTCATCCATGTCCCCTATGAAACATCACAAACCATCAATAAAGCTCACATGTTTAGTTTAGATTTAAATGTCATCAGACATGCTCTTGAATTAATTATAGATACTGTTTACCAAGGATTAACTATGTAAAATTTCACATGTTCACTTCTTCACAATCCATATACTTGATTTTTTTATCTTACCGATATAAGGTGAAGGTGAAGGAGTTGATGGTATGGAACATCTCTATTTAGTCACTGGTGCCAATGGGCACTTAGGCTATACGGTATGTCACATGTTAAGAGATCAAGCAAAACATGTACGTGGTCTAATTTTACCCAAAGATAAAGAAGATCGATTACTTGCACTTGGTGTTGATATTTATCATGGTGATATCACGAAACCTGAAACTTTAGATGCCTTTTTTGATTTTGACGAACATATAGATTTAAGCCAAGTTGTTTTAATTCATTGTGCGGGAATCGTTTCAATCTCCAAAAAGAAAAATCCTTTAATTGAAAAAGTAAACGTTGAAGGAACAAAAAGAATCGTTGATCTTGTTAAGCATAAAAAAATTGGAAAAATGATTTATGTTTCATCAGTTCATGCAATCTTAGAAAAACCACATGGCTTAATCATTGATGAAACCAAGACCTTTGATCCAAATTTAGTCATAGGTGCATATGCGAAATCAAAAGCATTAGCTTCAAAACACGTCATTGAAGCCATCCATGACGGACTTCCTGCAATCATTGTTCACCCATCAGGTATTATCGGTCCTGAGGATCAAGGGCATGGCCATATGACCATGATGATTGAAGATTACCTAAACGGATATCTCACCTCAAGAGTTAATGGTGCCTATGATTTTGTTGATGTACGAGATGTTGCAGATGGTATTTTAAGAGCTGTTAAAGATGGACACGTGGGTGAAACCTATATCTTATCTGGAACACATATCGATCTAAAACAACTATTTGTTTTATTACAAGCCTACTCAGGTAAAAAAAGAGCGATTCACGTACTTCCACGTTGGTTTGCAAGACTAAGTGCTCCACTTGCTGAAGTTTACTATAAACTTAGAAAACTTCCACCTATTTATTCATCGTATTCACTATATACACTAAGAAGTAATTCTCATTTTAGTCATGAAAAAGCTACACGTGAACTAGGTTATCAACCAAGACCTATTGAAGATACCATCAAAGATACACTTTTATGGCTTGCCATGAGTAATCGTGTCAAAAAAGTATCTATTAAAGCTTATATTCAAAGATTCATACCCTTAAAGAAAAAATCGGGACTCTAGTGAGCTCCGATTTTTATTATGCTTTATTAAACTTTGAATATTCAGTTAAATCACAATCGACCCAATATTTAGATCCATCTATTTCTCGATTTAAAAATCCATAATCAACTAGATAACGTCTGATCATAACATAATCATCAACCATTGGTTTTAAAATGTCATTTAGTTCAAACTCATGATAGATCTTTGTTGGATCTATATGATGAATGATCATGCAAAGCATCATATATTTACGCTTTTCTTTAGCAGGAACTTCTTTAAACTTTAAAGGAGTTCTTGATAAAACGTATGTTTCAAGAAATGCATTAAAATCATCATCTGATATGTCAAATTTCATGAAATACTCCTTTAATTAAAGCTTTTGATACCAACTTTTCGCATGTTCTAGTTCTTCTCTTGTGAGCTGGTGACTTTCATCAAGCCAAAACAAATCAACAAGAGCACCTCTTTGTTCAAATAATTCTTTTAACACAACAGGATCTTCGTGATGAACAGTTTGATCCTTCTTACCTGAAAATAAGCATATTTTCATCTGCTTTAAATCATTGATTTCTTGATCTTTTCTTGGTACCATCGGTCTAAATAAAATGGCACTTCCACATGGATTAGCATAGGTCAGCATCACTGAAGATGCAATGTTAGCACCATTAGAATAACCCACAATCGCTGAAGATGATAAATCAAATCCATAATTAATCGCTGATTCTTTCATAAACATATAAAGATTTTCTGTTTCTTCAGCCAAACTTTCCATATCAAAAACACCCATAGCAAGTCGTTTGAAAAATCTTGGCATCCCGTATTCTTGAACATTACCTCGAATCGATAAGATATTCGCATTCGGATCAATGTGTTTTGCTAGGGGGATGAGATCATATTCATCTCCACCCGTGCCATGTAGCATAATCAACGTTTTTCCATTGGAACCTTGTTCATAGACGTGTTTCATGATTTTTCTCCTTGAAGCTCTTTAGCTTTATATCCTACTTTTTTAAGTGTTTGAATTAATAGAGTAAGTTCTTCATCGGTTAAATGGCCATAAAGGTTTTTTAACGCAATGATGTGATGCTCAAAAATGCATTCGAAAAAGGTTCTTCCCTCATCAGTTAAATCAACAATCATCACACGCTTATCTTTTTCATCTTGTTTTCTATAAATGAGTTTTCTTGATTCAAGTTTATCAATCACATAGGTCATTGAACTGTTTGCCATAAGTGTTCTAGATGCAATGGATTGCATCGGTTGAGCACCACGGTTATAAAGAAGTTCTAAAGCACCAAATTCTGATGTATTTAACTGATAAGATTGAATATCTTGTTTGATTACAGCTTCAACATGCTGCATTGTCCGAAATAAGACGGTTGTGAGTTTTAGGAAGTCCTTATCACGCTGCATTTTATTCACCAACTTCATCGATATATTCTTTATTATAAACCTTATCACTACGTTTTGTGTCAATGTGTCTAACAAGTTTTTCAATTTGCTCACGTTGATTCCTAAACTTAGGAGGTAATGCAAGTTTTTCACCTAAAGTCTCATAAGGTTCTTCATCATCGATAAAGCCAGGTCCTTCAGTTGCAAACTCGAAGAGGATACCTGGATAAAGTCTCGTGTAGAGCGATCTAAAATAGAAACGATCGACATAACCTGAATGTCCTGCACCAAGTTCATTTAACCTTTTGATCCATGACATGATATCATTTTCATCATCTACTGAAAAAGCGACGTGATGAACACCACCAAATCCTTGACGTGCCTGAGGTAAATCTTTGGCTACGTGGACAATGACACTGCCACCATTCCCGCCAAGCCCGGTTTCATAAAGGTGATAATCACCTTCATCTTTTACTTTTTTGAATGTTAGCTTTTGAGTAAGTACTTGATGAAAAAAATCCTCATGATTCACACGGAAAAAGACAGGTCCTAATCCATAAATGGCAAATTCTAATGGGATAGGTCCATTTTGCCAAGGAATGCCTGGTTTTACACCATTCCTGTTTTCATCTGAGATAAGAACATATTCTTGATCATCAAAGTCTGTAAAGAAAAGCATTTTTATACCAAAGAGTGATGTTATAGGTTCGTGTTTAATATCATACTTTTCAAATCGTTTTTTCCAGTAAAGCAATGCGTGACCATCCGGCACTCTAAACGAAGTCTTTCCAATCTCATTGGCTCCTTTGACTGCTTTAATTGAACCCGGAAAATCAAAAAATGTCATATCTGTACCAGGTCCACCTACATCATCAGCAAAGAAGAGATGATACGTTTTTATATCATCTTGGTTAATCGTCTTTTTAACTAATCTTAATCCTAATATGTTTGTAAAAAATGCATAAATCTTTTCTGCACTACTTGTGATTGCAGTCACATGGTGCATACCATTAAGTGGTTTCATATGATTCACTTCCTTCAGTTTCATTATATTATAGTCAAATGTTGATCACAACTATAATGCTTCGAATTCGAAGTATTATGTTAAATATGTCGAATTTGTTTCTAGAAACACCAAAAAAGTGTATAATAAAAGATGACATACATAACATCGTGTGTCATCAACAGGTGATGTCATTGAAAAAGCAAAAATATTGGTATAAACTCGATAACGCTGGAAAGATTTTCCCCGCTGTTTCACAAGATGAACGCAGCAATGTCTTTCGGCTCTCTTTTTATCTAGACGAGACGATTGATTCGACTCTTTTAGAGGAAGCTGTCAACAAAGTCTTGCCACGATTTGAAACGTTCGCCGTCCAACTTAAAAACGGTCTTTTTTGGAATTACTTTGCTTCTAATACAAGACATTTTGAAGTTGAACCTGAACCTTCTCAAGTGTGCAAATACTTCAAGGTCTACCGAAATCATGGTTATTTATTTAAAGTTTATTATCTTGATAATAAAGTCACACTTGAAACATTCCATGCCATCTCTGATGGTACTGGAGCGATGCACTTTTTAAAATCGATCGTTTATAATTACTATAAAATTCGTGGTTTTAAAATTGAACATGAAGGTAAGATTTTAAGTGAAAAGCCTTATTCCAAAAAAGAAAGCGAAGATAACTTTGTCTCAAATTACGACAAAGCGAAAAGACGTAATCTCAAAGAAGAAAAAGCTTATCATTTTGATGGTGAAAGATTTTCTAATCATTGGGTTCTCATGCTTAAGATTAAGCTTGACACAAAAGCTTTATTAAGTATTGTAAAAACGAAATATCAATGTACAGTAACCCAGTTTGTGACCGCACTTCTTGCATATTCAATCTTCAAAGAATCGGTTGATTTCACTCATGGGAAAAAGCCTCTTAAAATATTCATTCCTGTTAATTTACGTCCTTATTTCGACTCTGTGACACTTCGTAATTTCTCTTTATATATTAAAGGAACATATACTCAAAACCGCACGGATTGGACATTCGAGAATATGCTCGAATTAACCAAAGAACAATTTAAAGACCAACTCGATAAAGAAAAACTACAATCACGTATTAGTTCATTGGTTGGCTTTGAAAAAAATCTTTTAATTCGTGTTTTACCCTTAGTCTTAAAGACGATTGCATTTAAAATTGGGTATAACATTTTAGGTGAATCGATATCGAGCTGTTCAATCTCTAATTTAGGTGTTGTAGACCTTCCTACAGGTCTTGAATCACGCATTATTGATGCTGATTTTGTCAATGCTGGATACGGGATTGCGATGACCTTGATTTCACATAAATCTCAAACCAACATCATCATGAGTTCACCTTTAAAAGACTTATCCATCATGAATCATATCGTTCAATTCTTGGTAGCTGAAGGTCTTGATGTGACACTTGATACCAATTACAAGGAGGGTTATGATGAAATACTGTAAAACATGTCACGTTCATTATGACACAACACTTGAACATTGTTTGCTTTGTAATGGTGAATTAGAAATAGAAAATGAACAAGAAGTTACGTATAAGTTTACGGAGTACGGTTCTAAAAAAGCATCACGTTTCTTCTACCGTTTATTTATTTTCTTAAATATTATTTCAATTTTAGTTTCCATGTATCTAGATTATTCAGATGGACTACCT
>MIDA01000104.1 GCA_001830045.1 Tenericutes bacterium RIFOXYA12_FULL_35_10
GTTTATTTCAGATGATGAGAACATTTATATTTGGTTTTATTATGACGAGATTTGGTATGACGAGAAATCAAACATTTGGATGACTTCAATGCATGAAGGTGCAAAAGCAATTGAGTTAGAAACTTTTACAAAAGACATGATTGAAAAAGTGACAGCTGACATCTCATATAAAAAAATTAATTTTTTAGTTCAAGAGGACATATTCACAGATGATGAATTCGATTTAGTTTCAACAGATTCGAGGTTCTTAGTCTATAAAGATATAAAAGATTTAGCTCATAAATTGGTATAAATTTTAATAGTTAGAAATTATTCAAGGACGAAAGTCCTTTTTTAATTGTAGTTAAGGAGGTGAGTACGATGGCTGAGACAATTAAAGGCATAAATATTAAGTTAAGTCTTGATGGCAAGGATCTTGACAATGAATTAAAAGAGATTAATAAAGAGCTCAAAGAACAGCAAAAAGACCTGCGTGCCATTAATACAAACCTAAAGTATGACAGCTCTAACGTTGAGCTTTGGCGTAAGAAGCAAACCCAATTGAATAAGATGCTTGAAACGACTAAAAAACGCTTAGATACGCAAAATAAAGCGTTAGAAAAGGCAAAACAAGGTCTCAAACTTGGTACAACATCAGATGCTGAATTTAGAAAGGTTCAACGCAATGTTTCTTATAGTGAATCTGAAGTAAAACGACTTAATAACGAGTTAGACAAAACAAAATCAAAGATTAAAGATTTAGGCAATGCTAAGTTTGACAATATCACAAAGGTTGGTAGCATCTTAACCAAAAGTCTCACGGTTCCTATTCTAGGTGCCGTTACTGCTTTAGGTGTACTTGCTAAAAAAGGTGCTGACACTGCTGATGCACTTAACGATACTGCTCAAAAAATAGGGATGTCCATTGAAGCTCTACAAGAGTGGAATCATGTAGCAACCATCGCTGGTACTGAGACAGGTAGTTTAGAGCGTGCTTTTGTAAAGGTTAACTCAATACTGGCTGATATTGCATTAGGCGATGTTAAGAATATTGCTGGTCCACTTCATGCTCTTGGTATTTCAATGGAAGATTTAGAAGGCAAGGACACGAGTGAAGCTTTTGAGATTATGAGAGATGCCTTATCGAAAGTTGAGGATCAATCATTAAAGACTGCACTTGCTAACCACTTATTTGGTGACAAATTAGGTTCTGAGCTACTTCCAATGCTTAATATGGAATCAGAAGCTATCAACGAATTAAGAGAACAAGCAAGGGCACTTGGTATCATTACGAGTGAACAAGCTGAAACAACTGGTGCATTTAATGATTCGCTGGATAAATTAAAACAATCAACAACAGCACTTTCAGTCGAACTTGCTGTGGCACTTGTTCCAGCTATGCAAAATGTCGTTGAAGCGATCACGAATAAACTCATACCCGCAGTAAGTAATATGATTTCATGGTGGACGAATCTTAGTAGTGGCACACAGCAACTGATTGGTTTCTTAGTTGGACTTGCAGCTGCCGTTGGACCCGTATTAAACATCATCGGTAAAGTTGGTCCGATATTAAAGATAGTAGCTGTTGCTTTAAAAGGTGTCGGTGCAGCTGGTGCAATCGCTGGCATTGGTATTAATGCTGCAACTTTAGGTATTGGTGCTTTGATTGCCATTGTAGTTATGGCTTTAATGCGTAGCGAAAAGTTCAAAGAGCTATTAGAAAAACTCATGGAGACTTTTATGAGACTCCTAGAACCCATCTTGAAGATAGTTGAAGTTTTAATGGATGCATTAATGCCTATCGTTGAGATAGTTATCAATATATTCACAAGACTTATTGACATATTAGTGCCGATCATCGATATGATACTAGCTCCAATGATTAAACAACTCGAATTTCTAGGTGATATCTTTGAAATGATTTCACCACTCATTGAAATTGTTGGTAATGTTTTACAAGCAATCCTAGTTCCTGCATTTAAAGCATTAGAGTTCATTTTAAATCCGATATTAGACATATTAGAAACGATTATTGGATTCTTCACAAAGATATTTGATTTTGCAGGTAGTGTTGGAGATGTTGTTGGTGGTGTTTTAGGTGGTATTGGTGATACGATTGGAAATGTTGTCGGTGGTATTGGCAATTTTATTGGAGATGTAGCAGGTAAAGTTGGAGATTTTGTTGGCGGTGTAGCAAATAAAGTCACAGGTATTGCATCAAACGTTGTTGATACGGTATCAAACTTTGCAGGTGGTGCAGTAAAAGGTGTAACAGATGTTGCTAATAATATCGTCGATGGTGTTTCAAACTTTGCTAATAACACCAAAGAAAAGGTCGGTGGCATATTCGGTAAAGTTGGCGGTTGGTTCAGTGATACATTCAATCTTAAAAAGACTTCAAATACGAGTAACCAAACGTCAAATAAGAGCACAACCAATAATGCAATCACCATCAATACAACGGCATCCACTTTTGATATTGATTCAATCAACAGAGCGTTAGGTGGTAAGTTTATATGACAAGAAGATTTTACTTAGAGAATGAACATGGCCAACAATTCCATTTTAAGTATCACAGTGGTGTCTTACTATCGAATGTTTTAGGATTAGGTTTTCAACTTAATATGACGTACTTGAAATATGGACATATCCATAAGACGGTCAAAAGAGAAACGCCTTTAACAGAAATCAGTGGACTGCTCAATTTTATGGATGGGTATCAAGGGTATCAACGATTTATCGACTACTTAAATCAAGGTCGAGATAATTTAAAACTATACTATGTTTCCAATGATATAAAGTATGTTCACGTTGACGTGGTTTCATTAAGCAAAGCAGAGATAAAAGCTGGATTACTAAGCTGTGAAATTACATTGAACAAGAAGAGTTATTGGATTAAAGAAAGACAAATCATCATCGATATAACTGAAGTTCTTGATGGTAAGGTTTATCCTTACCCATATGCTTACACCTATCAAATTACACAAGAAGGACAAACGACGATTGATGTCGGTGGTTCATTTAATGCGAATGTGATTATTGAAATGGAAGGGTCAGTCGATCATCCAGAAATTAATGTGACCCAAAATGGGATATTGGTCTCAAGTCTACGATTAAACTTAGTCGAAGAAGATATCAAAATACAAATATCATCCGTAGCTGACAATAAATATTTGAAAATGATTAAGAATGACATTGAAACAGATATCTACGCACACCAGGATTTTGAAAAAGATAATTTTATCGAGCTAAAACCAGGTAGGAATACATTAGAGTTTAAATCTGGTGTGATGGAAGATACGTTATGTAAAGTTCATATCTTTGAATATCATCTGGGGTGATTACTATGGACTTGATTATATTAGATCACTTGAATTTCACATATAAAGATCATGCTTATAT
Source organism: Tenericutes bacterium RIFOXYA12_FULL_35_10 (assembly GCA_001830045.1). Lineage (GTDB taxonomy): Bacteria > Bacillota_I > Bacilli_A > Acholeplasmatales > Acholeplasmataceae > Peloplasma. Next base: position 3,382 of record MIDA01000104.1, read on the forward strand.
AGGTGATGAGTTTGAAATTATACATGACATCGTTATTACGCAAAAATCCCATTTCAAGATCAATAAAAGTAAGCTTAATGTAGCAGTTGGTGATTATGTTTATGTAAAAGAAGATGGTGGTTACTTTGGTATCGTAGAAAATATCGAAGATGAAAAAACGCATCTTGTTATTGCGAGTGTTGATTTTAAAGAGTTATTTAAAGTAGAAGTGTTAGTCGAAAGTTTCAACGGAAATATCGCAACCTATATAGAAGAAATAATTAGAAAAACATATCTTCAAAACAGTGATACCAAACAAAACTTAAACTACCTAAGCATCAGTGTGGAAACATCGAAGCTGGGTAGTTTTGTTTTTGATGCGGATAAAGTCATGACGATTTATGAACTTTTGGAACTGGCTAACCGGATGTATGGTGTTTATATCAAACATGAAGTGGTTTTTAATGATGGAAGTTTTAGTGGTATTTTAATAAGAATCGTTAATGTGACAAGAGGCTTAAAGATAAAAGCAGATAGCCTTATATTAGAAGATTTAATCATCAATGATTCAAGTAAAGAAAGCACAAATAAAGCCATCTATTATCCAAAGACAAGCAACTTATTCTTTAAGGATACAGTTATTTATTACTTATTAACTGATGGCACCATCACAAAAGACAATACAAGTAATCTAAGGTATCCGAAAGTCATATCAAAGGTTGAGACTTATTCAGATAACGACTACTTAGATTTAGAGACAAAAGTTCGCTCAGTTCTTAGTGTTGATAAGACAGATCATCAAATTAGTTTTATGATCCAAAAAAAGAATCACTCGTTAGATGTTTTAAGAACATTAGATATTGGTGATTTCGTTGAGTTTATTTATAAGGGTAAACGCTATGATTCTTTGGTTACCGGTATTAAGTATACAAATACTTTTGAAGTAGCAACCATCACACTTGGTGAGTATCGCTTGAAACTGACTGAGAAGATTCAAATATTAAGCAAAAACGTAAATAGTAAGGTAGGGAATGTCACAGTGAATAATAGTGGTTATTCTGATTTAGATGGAGGAGAGTTTTAATGGGAGTTCAAAAAATAACCTTTGATGGTTCAAGTGTAACATCAAAACATGATGCAGACTTAAATGATTTTATCTTTGCAGTAGGTACTGGTGTCTTGCAGGGAAGTAGAGGCAGTGTGTTTTATACGCTTGCCAATAATACTATCACATTTGAGGATGGGTATGTCATGGTTCAAGGTAGGTTAATCTATATTGAAAATAATACGCAAGTCGTCGTTACACCAAATGCAAATCGACTTGGATATGTCGTTTTAAATGTCGATTTAACAAGTAATGAAGTCTCAATCTATGTAAAAGAACAAGCATCTACCTATCCTAACTTAGTTCAAAATGATTTAAGTAGTGGTCAAGGTCAGTACGAGTTTGCATTATGTGCGTATTCAAAAACAACAACATCAGTAACACTAAATAATATGTTTAATAGACAAACTTTACTAAATGCAGATAGTTTGGTCTATAACCTTGAACAAAAGATTAGAAATCAAACATCACCAATCATCATTAATCCGACATATATTTCTCAAGGTGTTTATCGAATAAGTAATTATTATTCAAATGACTTAATTAGAGCATTCATCATGATTATTTTAAGCAATGGAACGGTTGTGAATTTACCAGG
>MIDA01000105.1 GCA_001830045.1 Tenericutes bacterium RIFOXYA12_FULL_35_10
AGGAAAACAAGGGGATACAATTGGTCATAATATGTATGCATATTGTGCTAACAACCCGGTGATGTATTCAGACATAACCGGATATGCACCTGAATGGTTAAAATGGACAATAGGTGGAATTGTAATTGCTGGATGTTTAGCAGCAGTGATTTTATCTGGAGGATCTGCAATTGCCTTTGGAGCATTTGCTGGATCAATGGTAGGTGGAATTACAGGATTAGTTAACGGAATTTCGTTAGATGAGGATGGCTTCCATTTTGATTCAGATAAAGCTTCTACAGGTTTCATGCTCGGTTCAATCGTTGGAGCAATATCTGGTTCAATTGGTGTACAAGTTGGAGCAACATCGAAATTAGGAGTATTTGCCCAGCGCTCAATAATGGCTAGTGTGAATGGGACTTTATCCTTAGGTGCGTATATTTCCAAAGCAGCAATCGATGGTGATAGTATATCATTTAAAGGAGCAATGATAGCACTTGGATCGGGATTATTTAGTTTCGCTGATCCGACGGGTTATAAAGTATTTGATGCTTTTTGGGGACCAATGATGGGAGCAGAACTTGGATGGACATATGATTTGCTTTCAGATTTATATAGAAAATCAAATACATCAACGAGAATGCTTACATATTACTAATAGGAAGGTTAGATTAAATGCAAAAATATAATAACATAGCTAATCACATGAACTTACTTGTTCCTTTAATGAATGTAGTATCAGTTATAATGATTGTTTTCTTTGCTACAAAAGAACCATCTATAGACACAATTATCCCGATGATAGTGTTTGTTATTCTTCTCATATTAAATAGTTTTACTTATTTATTATTGATTGATCATTGGTATTTCACATATTATAACGATAAATTAGTTATACAAAAGTGGCTCAATAAAAGAAAAACGATTGAATTTGAAGAGGTAAAGTACCTATATTTCATTAGTAATTTAGTTGTTCTTTCTAAAAATAAATTTAATATAATCGCCGATAATATAAATATGAAAGCAAGAAGACAAATTAAAAGAACACTCAAAAACGAGATTTGTATACTTATTAATCCATATGACCAAATATTTCCTAAAATTTTACTAACAAAATGTGAAAAAGCGAAGAAAATAGAGTTTAAAGTTAAAGAAAAAAAATATAGAGAATTGTTTGATCTAGATTAAATAGAAGAAATGAAGAAGTATAGTGGTAAGGTAGAAACAAAAATAGATGAACAAGAAAAGAATACCTTATCAAGTTTATTGATTGTGCTAACAATGAATGACTGTTCTATGTGTCTTAAATGGATAATATTTGTATATAGATTCATAACATTTCATCAAAGTAAAATAAAGATATGTTTTCTATCATAAGGTAGAGGTGAGAACATGTCTTTTTTACTTTTTCTTTTACAGAGTATTCCAATCTTATTATCAAGAGTGGAATGGATCAATGATATCGTAGAAGTTCCTGTTTATTCTGAGTTAGAGCCTTATCGATATATTCCAGAAGCAAGACTTTATATCGATGATGTCTGGATGAAAAATGCTTTAGTTGTTTATGAGAGAAACGGTGTCGAATGGACGTTTATATCAACCGTAAATACATCACATGTCAGAAGATATTCCATTAAATATGAAGCAAAGTTTGTTGATTATTACATAACTTCAGTTCATACGATTGTTTTTGATGTCGTTGATCTGATTTCTCCAGAAATTATATTTATTCCTGAAAAACAGATAGCATATGGTGAGAAATTGCCTGATTTTACACAAGGTGTCGTTTTAACAGATAATTACTATGATCCACTTGATTTAAATGTTTTTATTGATACATCGTGTATTAATCAAAGTGCAGTTGGCATATACGACGTGACCTATCATATCTCTGATCCTTCGGGTAATCAGGTTTCTCAGACGGTTTTGTTTCAGATTAAAGATGTGAAGGCACCCACGATAACACCATTAAAAGAAGTGGTGATCAATGTGGGTCAAACATTTGATTGGAAGACTTTCTTTAAGATTATAGATGATGTTGATCACGTATTACGTATTGATCTTGATTTGAGTGGTGCTAATTTATTAGCTATAGGAAGTTATCAAGGTAGCATTACTTCGACTGACTTGAGTGGAAATCAAGCCATCCAGTTATTTCAAATCGAAGTTAAAGATTTAGAACCACCTAAACTTATGATGCGTATCACATGGCCAGATATCATGGTTCATACCGAAATTTCAAGAGAACATTTAGAGAGTTATGTTTTATCTGTTACGGATAACTATGATGTACTTGAGATTTCCGATCTTAACATTCGTCATGAGATTGATTCCAATTTATTAGGGACTTATCCTATTTACTATGAAATTAAAGATCGTTCAGGAAATGCAAAATCCTTAACGATTCATGTCAATGTTATTGATTCATTAAAGCCAACCATTACACTGATTAACCCTCTGATCTTCGATGTTTTTTCACCAACACCATTTTTACAGATGTTTTTCAAATTTGAAGATAATTATACACCAGATGATGAGCTCATCTATAAAATCACTGCAGCTCCCAACATGAACAAAATTGGTTTATATCCCATCACGATTGAAGTCACTGATAGTTCAAAAAACAAACGGATTTATCAAGGGTATATCGAAGTTGTTGACCGCATCCCACCTGAAGTCATACAGATCAATGAGATCATCATCACTGACTTTGAAAAAAAGGATGTTCATTTTTTCTTTACATATGAAGATCAATATGATGAGGTGGATGATTTAAGATTTATGCTCATGGATGAGATGGTTAATTATGAAGTCATAGGTAGTTATGATGCGTATGTTAAAGTGACTGACACATCAGGTAATGAGTGTTTAGTGAACGTGATCGTGATGATTATCGATATTGAAGAACCTGAGCTCATCTTAAAACAGACATCTTACCAACATTTAATCGGTGCTGAACGACCCAACCTTGAATCATTTGTTGATACTGCATCGGATAACTATGATGATCTTGGTATTGGTGATGTGATGATAACGCATGACATTGATTGGGAAACGCTTGGCGTTTATCTCGTTCAATATGAATTGATGGATCAATCCATGAACCGAAAAACTGTCGAATTTAAAATCATCATTGATGACAGAACACCGCCTGTCATCACGGCTTCAGATTTAAGTTATAGCGAAGGCGATCTCATCAATTTAATGGAAGGCGTTGAAGTTACTGACAATGTTGGTGTTTCAGGTATCACCTTCTTTCCATCAAATCTTGATCTAAATGAACCAGGGACCTATATCATCACCTATATCGCACGCGATTTCAGAGGTAATTATGTCATGTATGATCGTTTGGTGACGATCTACCCCAAATCTGATTCCATCAATGTCGTTTCATATCTTCCTGTGGGGATATTAACCATCATTTGTGGTGCTGTGTTTTATATTCTCTACAAAAAAGGATAAGTAACTTTCTTTGACAATAGGGATAAAATCTACTATAATGTGAGCGTAGATTTTTAATCTAGAGAGAAAAAAGGAGAGTACTATGGCAAACGTCTTAGTGGTTTACTGGAGTGGAACTGGTAATACCGAAATCATGGCTGAAAAAATTAAAGAAGGATTAGAAAGCGCTGGCGCATCTGTTGATTTCAAAACAGTGGATCAAGTTGAACCAAGCGATGTTGCTAATTACGATAAAATCGCATTTGGTTGTCCATCAATGGGTGTAGAAACTCTTGAAGAAGATGAGTTTGAACCTTTCTTTGAAGCAGTTGAAGGCTCATTATCAGGTAAGAAAATTGCGTTATTTGGATCCTATGGTTGGGGTGAAGGTGAGTGGATGGATGCATGGGTAGAACGTGCTGAAGCAACTGGAGCAAACCTTTACGACAATGGACTTAGAATCAATTCAACACCATCTTCAGAAGAAGAAGATAAATGCGTTGAATTTGGTGCAGGTTTCGCTTCATTTTAATCACATTGAGAAAATGCCTTCGGGCATTTTTTTCTAGAGAAAAAGTTATCATTTTGACGTATAATAAGGTTAGTGAGGGGAAACTATGTTTGGAACCTTATATTTACAAAGTGCATATAGCATGTTACACAATACGATTCCTTTAAAGGATTTGGTAGAACGTGCTAAACAAGCAGGTTATGATGTGGTTGCTTTAAGCGATACAGAGCTACATGGCTCTGTTGAACTTTTTAGAGAGTGCAAGAAACATCAGATTAAACCTGTTTTAGGATTAATGATCAAGGTATCTCATGAGTTAACCGATACCTCTTTTTTTGCATATGTGAAATCAGAAGAAGGATATCAAAATCTTTTAAATATTGCACTAGCGGAAAAAGAAGTGGGTTTAGATGATGATTTCATCATCAATCACCAACAAGGCTTAATGTTTGTATCAGCTGGAAAATATAGTTTAATTGACCGCGCTATCGATCAAGGTGACCTTGATTTAGCTAAACGAACACTTCTTTTTTATCAAAAAAATATAAATGAGTTTTATTTAGGTTTATCTTTAGATACATTTCATGAAGAAATGAAGATTGCACCAGTTCTATTTAAGTTATCTGAACAAAATGATGTGAAATTACTTCCTATACATCAAACATCTTATCTTGAAAAAGAAGATAAGGAAGTTTATGAAGCACTGATTAAAATTGAAGATGAAAAAAATACGGTATCTGAAGACTCAGATTACTCGCTTTTTTCAAAAGAACAACTTCTCCACCGTTTTCAAGATTATGAGTATGTTTTTGATACACTTTCTAAGGTTTTTGAATCAATTGATTTTGTATTCCATAAGCCTGTCTTTGAAATGCCAAGTTATCCTTTAGAACAAGGAACTTCAAAAGAGTTTTTAAGATCACTTGCTGCAGTTGGACTTAAAAAAAGATTAAAGAAAAATCAAAGTTCAACCTTAAAAACGTATCAAGAAAGACTTCATTATGAACTTTCTGTGATTGAAAAAATGGGATATGCTGATTATTTTTTAATCGTATATGATTTCGTGAAATATGCGAAAACGCATGATATTTTAGTCGGTCCGGGTAGAGGTTCTGCTGCGGGTTCTTTAGTGGCGTACTGTTTAGGAATTACGGATGTAGATCCCCTTCAGTACGACCTTTTGTTTGAAAGATTTTTAAATCCTGAACGTATCACCATGCCAGATATTGATATGGATTTTCCAGATAATAAAAGAGATCAAGTTTTACAGTATGTTAAAGAAAAATATGGATCTCATCACGTGATTTCTATTGTGACTTTTGGTACGTTTGCGTTAAGATCATCGATTCGTGATATCGCAAGAGTCATGAAAATTGATCCGTCCAGAGTAAACGGCATTATCACACGCGTCGTCAATGAAGATTTAGATGAAACTGATCATGAAATGATGAGATTACTTCGGGTAGCTAAAAAGATTGAAGGGCTCCCAAGACACACAGGAACGCATGCTGCAGGCATGATTTTATCGAAACAAGATCTACTTCATTACATCCCCTTACAACCAGGAATCAATAACTTCTATCAAAGCCAATTTGAAGCAAGTGAATTAGAAGCTTTAGGTCTACTTAAAATTGATTTTTTAGGTATCAGAAATTTAGCTGTGATTGATGATGCTTTAAAAATGATTGAAGCTCAAGGGAAAAAGATTCATCTTTTAGATCTACCTCTCGATGACAAAAAAACATTTGATCTTTTATCTGCTGCAGAAACCACAGGTATATTCCAGTTAGAATCATCTGGGATGCGTGCTGTTTTAAGAAAATTAAAACCAACATCATTTGAGGATATCGTGGCTATTCTTGCACTTTATAGACCGGGTCCTATGGATCATATTGATGAGTATATTGAACGAAGAAATGGTAAAAGTTATACGTACATTCATCAAAACTTAGAACCCATTTTAAAACCGACATATGGCATTATCGTATATCAGGAACAAATCATGCGTATCGCGCATGAGTTTGCCGGTTATACGCTTGCTGAAGCGGATTTATTAAGACGTGGTATCTCTAAAAAAGATAAAACTATATTGGATAGTGAACGTCTTCGTTTTCTTGAAAAGTGTAAACAAAAAGGATATAATGAACAAGATGCACATAACATTTATGATTTAATTGTTAAGTTTGCTGATTACGGGTTTAACCGAAGTCATAGTGTTGCTTATGCACTGGTTGCTTATCAGATGGCATATTTAAAAGCGAATTATTTTTTAGTCTTTATGTCAATCTTGATTTCATCGGTCACGGGTAATGAATCGTTAACGATGGATTACATCACTGAAATCAAAGGACATGGTTACGAGATTAAACCTCCACACATCAATCTTTCAACAGATCGTTATATCATTTCAAATGATGCATTGATCATGCCACTTCATGCCGTAAAAAGTATTGGTCGTGTCGCACTTCAAAAGATCATGGAAAATAGAGATGAGCAAGGATCTTTTAAAGATTATCAAGATTTTAAGCGAAGAATGAAAAAAGAGATTAATGATAAGAACGTTGAAATGCTGATTCATGCATCTGCACTTGATATCTTTGGGCTTACCCATCAAACGATGAATGATTCGAAACAAATCGATCATGCAGGTTATGAACTTTATGTCACAGATTTCACCTTGCAGATGAAACCTGAATATAGTTTAAGTGATTTGCAGTCGTTTGAAAAAGAAGCATTAGGTTTTAATCTCATTTATCATCCGATGTCGATTTATAAAGATCTTATAGAACGATTTAAACTTAAAAATTTAAATGAGATCAAATCAGGTCAAACCGGTTATGTGTTAGCACTTGTTAAAAAGAAAAAAACCATTAAGACTAAACAAGGTAAAACGATGGCATTCATTGAACTTGATGATGGTATCACACAACTTGAGGTCACCTTATTTACAGAAATCTATCAGATGTATGAAAAACACAGTGAACACGACGTTTTCGTGTTTAAAGTGAGTTTAAATCAATATAAAGGACAATCAAGTTTTGTCGCTGATCACATCTTAACGACAGATGAACTTGAAAAAGGTATGAAGAAATGACACACGAATCACAAAGAGAAGTCATCGTCGCCATTCGTTTGGGATTATTCATCAACATTTTTTTAGCGATCTTAAAACTATCGTTTGGTTTTTGGGGTCATGCTCAAGCTTTAATCAGTGATGGTTTAAACTCTGCATCTGATATCTTAATCAGTTTAATGATTTTAGTGGTTTTAAAACATGCGACTAAAAAACCGGATTATGATCATCCCTATGGTCATGAAAAATATGAAGGTTTAGCCTATTTCGTTTTAGGCATCGTCTTTTTACTCACATCAGGTTTGATCGTGTTTGATACGGTGGTTGCGATTATTGATCACATTGCAAACCCAGGTGCAGTGGAAGGTCCACATATCTTTACGGTATTTGTTTCCATCATTGCACTGATTGTCAAATTTGTTTTATTTCGTTATTATCGATATATTGGTAAGAAGTATAACCACCCAACGATTCATGCAGATGCAAAAAATCATATGCTAGATGTGTATGCAACAAGTTTTTCTGTGGCTGGTTTAACGATTGCACAATTTGGTTTAGTTTATTTTGATGACATAGCAGCACTGATTATCGCATTCTTTATTTTAAGATTGGCGGTTCAAATCATTATAGAGTCAACATCGTTTCTAACGGATCAAGCACCCTCTAAAGATGAGATTAAAGCGATTTATAGTGTGATACTATCGATAGAAGGCGTGATTCAAGTTGATGATTTAAAGGTAAGAAAACATATGACACAACGTTATGTGGATGTTGAAATTGCAGTAAGATCTTCACACACACTTGAACATGCACATAAGATTGCAGAAACGGTGCATCATCAAGTTGAAGACGTTTTTCCTGACGTGATTCATTGCATGGTTCATGTCAATCCAGAGAAAAATATATAAAATAATTGAAGGCGAAAGGCTAACAATGTGTAAACGTAGTTTAATTCATTGTTATCTATCGCCTTTTTTGATAAAATGATGATAGCAAATTGAATGAGAAAGGCGGAATCCATATGCCATCACTATTAGTCTTACAATGGGGGATCGTCGGCTTCTATGTCGTGATTTACTTCCTTATTGGATTTATGAGGGGAGGTTCCAAGTCCACGTACTTTACGATCGTCGCGTTTATCACGACGTTTATTAGTTTGTACTTAATCTCATTCATCTCACTGAATTTAATTTTATCAAATACGTTCACGTTGGTGAACCTTTTAGAAATGGCCAATGGTTATGCAGGTGGTATCATTCCTGATGAAGTCATGACTTATGCAGCCGATCCTACGTTAGCTGCGTTTGCGATTGCGGTGATTGACCTCATCTTACGTATTATCGGCTTCATTATTTTATATCCACTCATTAAAGGTTTACTCACACTGATTATTTTTAGACCCATTTGGAGTTTTGGAATTAAAAAAGCCTTACTTAGAAGACAAAATGAAAAACTAGAAGAACGCTCACTTGATCAAGGTGAAAAAGCATATAAACCAAGAAAGCGATTAAAGAAAACATTTGTTGGTCGCTTTTGGGGTGGATTCATGGGATCTGCGCAAGGTTTATTGGTCGCATTCATTACTCTTTTACCACTACTCATTATGGCAGGCTTCTTATCGGTTCCTGATCAAAATACGCAAGTATCAGCAAACTCAAATACGTCAGAACTCGCAACCACAATTCCTGGACTACCTGATTTAGGTGGACTGATGGGAACGGTTGATGATTATCTGTTACAAATCGATGAAATGAATGAACAAGGTTTAGGTGCAATGGTCAGACAGATTACCGTTTCAGGAAAATCGTTAGATCGTTACATTTTTGACCGTGTATTTACGACGCAAGTTAAACAAGGTGATTTAGTCACTGACATTAACTGGATTAATGAGTTACAAGGCATTCTTCAAATTACCAGAACTGTCTATGAAGGCGGTTATTTAGATGAAGGATTTGGTCTTGAAGATCTCAATGAAGATAAGTTAAATGATATTGAAGTTGTCTTCAATTACTTAAAGACTTCCGATTTAATGGCATACATGATTCCAACTGCAACCGCATTTGGCCTTGATATGTTTAGAGATCAACTTCCTGCTAATATCACAGACGAACTTGCAGATGCTGCAGTTAATGGTGTTCAAGCCATCGATTGGAATGCTGAATTTGAGAATGTTCAAGCCATCGTCAATGCAGTCTTAGCCTTTGGTTCTGTTGAAGAATTACAAGCCTACATGGCTGATCCGATGTTGCTTCTTGATTTGACACCTGAAGAAGGTGAAAAGCTTGCAGATATCGTGAGAGCTATTGGTAACATGCAGCTTTTAGAAATGATGAGCATTGGTGCTGAATATGCAACTACACTCGATTCTATTCAAGCACAATTAACTTGGATTGCAGAAGATGAAAAACAAGCTTATTTAGAAGAACAACTCGCTTTTTTAATTGAAGATGAAACATTCTTTAATGGCGTTAATGGTGAATTTGCACGCTTAGCGCTCCTCATCGAAGGGCTTTATACGGATGAATTTGGTGATGTTGATTTAAGAGCACTAATGAACATTAATGATGTTGAATCGTTTATGGCAGCGCAAAACGAAGAGTGGATTGATAACCTACTCGAAAAAATCGTTGATTTAGAAATTCTATTAAACGCCATTCCTGTCGGTGTTGACTACGCATTATATACGCAAGTTGGTGATCTTGTTGATCAAGAACTTGCAGGTGAAATTGAAACCGCATTAAATGAAATCGATTGGGAAGCAGAAATTTTAAATGTGGGTGACATTTATAAAGATGCAGTCAGCATTGGTGCTACAGCATTACTTGCAGATAATCCAGATTATATGGCATTTGTTGATAACGTCGTAGAAAACAACATGGATCAAGTCAGAGTCATCGTATCGCGTATTTTTGAAGATAGTGCGTTAGTCAGTGCTGCTTTAGAACTTGCAGCACCACTTCTTGTTGAACGTTTTGTTACAGATCCAGTGCTTGCTGATTTAGTTCAAGAAGCTCTCATGTCTGATCCAGAATCCGGTGTTGTTGATTTTAATGTTGGACAAGAAATTAACACCGTTTTAGATATTGTTGAAAAAGTATATCTGTTTACGAATGCAACTGAGATTGCGAACTTAAGTGGTATGACCACAGAATCCAAGTTAGCCTTATTTGCAAGCTTTGGTACATTAACTGAAACTGAATTTGAAGAACTTAAAACATCATTTTCAAGTCTTCAATTATTAGACCGTGTGGGTGAATCTGGATTAGCTTATGTCAGCGACACCATGGGTATAGAACAAATCTATGTGCCTGAAACTGTTGATTTAGGTGCCGATTTAGGCTCTCTTTTAGGTTTAGGATATTATGTTGCAAAATATACGCATGATCAAAAGGTTTTATATCCAACCTATGAAGAGATTGATTTCGCACCATTGTTTGCGGATCAAACATTTAGATCTTATTTACTCCCAACTGTTGAAAATAATCATTCCAATTTATTACTTGCAACCCTAGCACATAATGCGAAAGTGTATGCAGATGATCCTTCGATTGGTAATTATTTAAGTGTTCCAGATAGTCTAAAAAATGCATCTCCCGAATCTGATGAATGGTTTGATGAGTTAAATGCTTTACTCGGCGCAGTTTTCGATTTAGCAGCATCCTTTGAAGATTCAGAAGCTTTAACGCTTTCTTATAAAGATGTGATTGCATTCACACAAGCACCTACGGGTGCAAGTATTGAACTGATCACACAATTTGGTGAATTATCCAAAACTGAAGAAGCTTTTGGTTCACTCGATAGTTCAGTTATTTTAAGATCATCAGTGAAGAAAGCGATTGATACGTATGGTGCATCAACTTCAGGTGCACTCGGTGGTTATGAAGTTAAAACACCAGCGATTGCACATGATGGTTTGATGCTTAATGAAGGTGTCTTAGTTGAATTAATCCATGGCCTTGCAAACTTTGTTTCAGAATTGAATCAAACATGGATGTATGAAACGATTGCCGAACTCACAAGTAGTTTATCCGTTGACGGTATTCTTCCTGCATTTAACAACGTTTCAGATGCTTCATTAATTACCTTTGGCAATGTGACACTCATTCAAGGGGTATTAAGTGAACTCCTTTTAAGTACTGACATTCAAACCTTTGGTGTTGAAAAAATTAATGGTGCTCAAACCTTCTTTGTTGCACCAAGTGACTTCTTAGCACTTGATCCTCTCTTACAAGATAGTGAAGGTGTTAAAGGTGATGAAATAGGTAAACTCTTGATTTCTTTTAAGAGTCTTCAATTGCCAGATCAAGCATCCCTATCTTCATTTGGACCAGTCATGATGGCTGAAATGGAAGGTAGAAATAGCGATGGCACAAAAGATGATTTAGACCGATTCTTTGATTCGGGTATTTTATATACGTTCTTAGATAAGATCATTCAATTAGATGATTTAGGAACGTTCTTAAATGATGCTTTATCAACGGCATTTGGGGATGCTCCCATCACCGTTGATCTTTCCATACACCCTGATATTTTAGGGGTTGATGGTGTTGATGAACCGATTGAAGTGGGTAGAATCACGAAGAATGAATTTAGAAATATGGTCATCTCAGCAGGGTTATTAGGACCTATTGGTGAAATCGGTATTGAAACATTCCCAGGCATGATTGATCCGATGGCAACTGAAGATGATTTTACAACCTTCTTAAATTCTGATTTTATTTATACCATTGTTGGTCGTCTATTCGAAAACGAAGGTTTTGGTGATTACATTGGTGGTTTCTTAGCTGGTGCTTTTGGTGATGGTATTGATCTCGTGATGACATCTCCAAATGATGCTAAAGGAACAACCGGAGTTGAAACAGGTATTATCACGAAACATGAATTAAGACAAATCATGGTTTCATTTAAATTGATTGGTTTAGATCAAGGTACCGATAATATCAATGAAGAAGCTATTTTACAACTAAAAGGTCAAAATGATGTTTTAGGTGTCGATGATTTCGATCGTTTCATTGAATCGAAATACATTGCAGATAAGTTATCGATTATTTTAACATCAGATACGATCATTACCATGTTAGCTGCAGGTCGCTTCGTTCCTGCTGATTTCGTGTTACCTATTTCATCCTATACAACCATTGATGGTAGAAAGCGATTAACCAATGATGAATTTTCAAATATCTTTGGTGGTTTGAATGTGTTAGGCATTACCTCATTTGATGGTGCTGGTTTAGGTATTGGCACATTGTCAGGTTTAACAGATCCTGAAGTTGATGAACTTTTACTTTCAAATTATCTTTATACATTTATCGATTTAATGCTAAAATCTGAAACAAGTTTTACCATTCCTTCAACGGCACTTGAAACTTCAGGTGAGTATGATGGTATGGTGAAGAAGAGTGAAATTGCAGATATCTTTGTTGCAGTTAGCATTTTCAATTTAACAGATGGACAAGCACCAGATCCAACGTTGATTACGGTTGCTCAAATTCAAGATTTACTCGCTCAAACCGATTCAGCGATTGTTCAGTCATTATTATCTGATGCCATCATTGATGCATTAGGTGTCGAAAATATACCAGATGATGCTTATGAAAGTGCTGGTTTACTCACACAAGAAGAACTAGATGCCATCGTAGCAGCACTTGCAGTGATTGCAGGAGATCCTAATACACCAGTTACGCAAGTGGCTGATGCGATTGATACGTTAACCGTCGGTCAAGTCAATGACATTGATTTAACCGAAACAGGATCAGTAACGATTAAACAGATGTTATCTGATGAAATTATTGCTGCAGTGAATGCATCCAATGTTCATGAAGATGCTTATCAACCATTAAGTATGCATTCAGGCACAATTCTTTTAAGTACAACGTTAGAAACACCACTTCGTCGTCTATCTGATAGTGAACTTCAAGAAATCATTGGTGCACTTAATATTTTAGCAAACAATAATCCTGAAACTTTAATTACAGATATCTCAATGGATGTTAAAGTAGGTCAAGCCGTTGAACTGAAGTCAAATAACTCATTACTGATTAAACAACTGATTTCTGATAATATCGAAACCTCATTAAATACGGTTGTTGTGATTCCAAATAGCGCATATGTCGATGTTGAAAAGACGAGATTAACCACCGTTGAAATCAATCAAATGATTGATGCTATGGTTGTCTTAGCAAATGGCGACTTAAACTTACCGGTGACCAGTATAACAACTGATGTTAATGTAGGTCAAACCCAAGGTTTAAAGACGAATACATCACTCATTATTAGACAGCTTATCACCGATAATATGGTTGATATTTTAGGTGCTGCATCGATTCCAGCAGATGCTTATGATCAAGCAGAACCAACTATGTTAACCGCGAATGAAGTTGTTGAAATGATTGATGCACTTTATATCTTGGCAGAACAGCAAGATAGTAAACCTGTGATTGAAGTTTCAACTGACGTTACTGTTGGCCAAGTTCAAGAATTAAATGGTGGCACTTCACTGATCATTAGACAACTGATTACCGATAATATCGTTGATGTTTTAGGTATAACCGTAGTGATTCATGCAGATGCCTATGATACAGCACAACCTACGATGTTAACACAAACCGAAATTGATCAAATGGTTTTAGCCATGGTTGTCTTAGCAAATAATGATTTAACAACGCCTGTAGCACTCATCTCAACCAATGTTACTGTGGGTCAAACACAAGGCTTAAAGACGAATACATCACTGATCATTAAGCAACTCATCACTGATAAGATTGAAGATGTTTTAGCATTAACAGTGACTTTCCCAACAGAAGCTTATGATACCAATTATCCAACGATGTTAACGCAAGATGAAATAAGTGAAATGATTGATGCACTTTATGAATTAGCAGATGAAGATCCCCTACTTCCAGTCACATCCGTTTCAACGAATGTCACTGTCGGTCAGACACAATCACTCATCGAAAATACATCATTAATCATTAATCAACTCATTTCTGATAAGATTGTGGATACACTTTCTGTTTCAAATACGATTCCAGATAGTGCTTATACCGATGTTACAAAAGTAATACTAAAAGATAGTGAAATTGATAATATGATCTTAGCGCTTGATGTTTTAGCAGATGGCGATGACGATATGCTCGTTACAGATGTTCCTACAGATGTCACGATTGGACAACTCAAGAGTTTATCTGTATCAACATCTGTCATTATTCAACGTTTAATTACCGATTCGATCGTAGATGCTGTTAACTTAACTTACTTCCCGGATACTGCTTATGTTGGTGATACACCAAGTGATCAGTTAAAGTCAACCGAAGTATCCAACATGATTTTAGCACTTGAAGTTTTAGCTGGAAGTACTGTTCCTGGTGATAGAGATACAGTGAAAGTATCTGCAGTATCAACGAATGTGACTGTTGGACAAACAGAAACACTAAATAACAATACATCACTCATTATCAATCAATTGATTTCTGAATCGATTGTTGATACCTTAACAACAGCTGGTTCAACCATTCCAGATGATGCTTATACATCATTAGCTAAAACAACTTTAACTGAAGATGAAATGACTGAAATGATTGACGCTTTAAAGATTTTAGCAAATAATAACTTAAACTTACCGGTTGCAAGCATATCAACCAATGTGACTGTCGGTCAAACCAAAGCACTTAAACTTAATGCATCTGTCATCATTAGACAACTCATTAGTGATGCCATTGTGGATTCCATTGGTGTGACAGCAACCATTCCAGATGATGCGTATACTGATTTATCACAAACACGTCTATCTGATACCGAAATTAATAATATGATTGAGGCACTTGATATTTTAGCAAATGGTAATGATGCACTCTTAGTTGAGGATGTTTCAACTGATATTAGTATTGGTCAGTTAGACAGTTTAACAGCATCAACATCACTCATCATGCAAAAACTGATTACCGATTCCATTGTTGATGCCATCGGTGCAGCTAAAGTTCCTGATGAAGCATACTTACTTGATACACCAGGTAATAACTTAAAACCTGCAGAAGTATCAGAAATGATTGAAGCATTAAGAGTATTAGCAAACGATCCACTGAATCCACCAGCAGTCATTGATGATGTGAAAGTATCAGCTATTGGTATTGATGTTACCGTTGGACAGACGAAAGATCTTAAGACAAATGGTTCAATCATTATTAAACAAGTGATTTCAGATGCCATTGTTGAGATGTTAACTGAACCTAAAGTTAGAGAAACAGCATTTATTACACCAGCTGAAAAAGATCGTTTAACCAATGATGAAATTGGTTATATGATTGATGCACTTGATGTGTTATCAGGTGGTATTGACAATACGTTAGTCAGTGCGATCACAGTTAATGAAAATACGTTAAGTATTGATAATTTACAAGCATTTAATGAAAACTCGATTGTCTTAAACCGCTTAATTAGTAGTGCAATCATTAGTGGTTTAGGAGCAAATGATATTCCAGTTGAATCCTATGAAGATGATGTCCTCAAGACTGATTTGATTCGTCCAGAAATTGATGCGATTCTCTTAGCACTTGAAACGCTTGGTATTGATACAAGTGGTGCAGGTGGTATTGGTATGGCAGACTTAACGTTTGCAGATTTAGATGTTGTAGTTGCGATTGGAACAACTGATTTAGTCAATTACCCACTTGGATTCTCACCAATTGTTGCACATATCTTATCAGCACCAATGATTTCAGCGGTATCTGATATCAGATTGGGTCATGAATATGGTGTTCCATCAACTGCATATAGAAACACGAACGATTTATTGCATGAAGAAATTGAAGGCTTAGTTGCAGCACTTAAACTGATTGGTAATGTTCAACCAGAAGATGAAGAAACAACAACTATAGCTGATATTATCGTTGATCCAGATTCATTTAACGGTACGATGATTACAAACTTAGTTGCACTTGATAAACTCATTGTTTACCGTATGATTTCTAAGGGTATAAGTGATTCTAACATTGATACGATACCTTCACATGTTACTGATATTAATGCAAGAAACTATGACCCATTATTACCAGGAACTCCAGAAATATATGATATCAAGATTGATGAAATGAGTCATATTGCAACTTCGATGGATATCTTAGGTATAACTTCAGTTGCAGAGATTGGCAATATGACCATGGCAAATCTCACTGGATTAACTTCACAAGATGTAGAAACATTAGTTGAATCATTAGTTGTACCAGAAAGTGATGCCAACACGATTATTTACTACATTATTTCAGAAACAGTGGATTCATCGAATACACTATTCCCAGATGATAATCCAAATACTTACAATCCTGCATTTGATGATAATTATGTAATGGATGGTGGAGTCAGAGTTAGATTAACAAGAGAAGCTTTGGCAAGTGTCTTATAACAAACATATTTAAAGAAAGTCAGTAGATTAATTCTACTGGCTTTTTAATAAAAAAGACCTCAACAACTGAGGTCTTATTGCTATAACTGATCTAATAAATTGATATAAAACTGAACACCATGAACGACATTATCTATTGATATATCTTCATCATACCCATGAATCTTAGCTAAATCAGCTTTAGACACGTCCATAGGTGAAAATTTATACACATGATCAGAAATTTGATGATAATGTCTTGAGTCGGTGGTTGCTATCATGAGATAAGGAGATACGATCACTTCTGGCCAGGTTTGATTGATAGCTTTTTTGACTTTATCAAAGGCATCGTCAACAACTGATGTTGGTGTTGCTTCTGAGATAGCAATAGCTTCAATGTTGATCATGTCATCGTTAATGATCTTCTTAATTCGCTTTAAAACGACATCACTTGTTTCACCCGGTCTTAATCTGTAATTGATTCCAATGGTTGCTTCTGAGGGTAAAATATTGATGGCTTGACTTCCTTCAGCAAGCGTGAAAGCTTGCGTTGTTTTAAACATGGCTAAGAATTCACCACCCGATAGTTTTGCAATCAATTTAACCAGTGGCATGAACAACCATAGGTTTGCAAATAACATTTTTATCCCAAAGGATTTTGAGTGAGGTGCGAGTGTTGTAAAGAGTTGTTTAACAGGTTTAGTCATTTTAAGTTTAAAGCTTTTGTGATTGTTAAGCTTATCGATAGCTTTAGCAAGTCTGGTAATAGGTGTTTGTTTGGGTGGTGTTGATGCATGTCCACCTTTAGAAGTAGCTGTAAGTTTGACATTCATAAATCCTTTTTCAGCGATACCAATAACTGCAACTTTTTCTTTCACACCGGGAAACATGTTTGATACGATGGCACCACCCTCATCTAAAACCATGTACGGATGAATACCTCTTTCTTTTAAGGTGTTCATGATTCCAGGAGCTGAAGGACCGTAGATTTCTTCATCACCTGAGAAGGCAAGATAGAGATCATGTTTAAAAACTTTTCCGTTTTTTATGACATGTTCAACAGATTCCATGACAGCATTTAATGTCGATTTGGTATCTAGAGTTCCTCGTCCATAGATGTGAGTATCTGAAATTTTACCAGAGAACGCATCATCTTTCCAACCTTCTTGAACAGGAACAACATCATAATGTGACATCAATACGATAGGATCTTCACTGGATTCCCCAGGTATTCTAAATAACATACCGCGTTCAATCTCTTCATAGGAAGATATCTTCATGATATGGGGATAGCGTTCTTGTGCAAACTTTCTAAACGTTTGAAAAACTTCGGGATTTTCTTTTGAACGATCCACGTGTGAAACCGTTGGTATTTGAATCATCTTTGATAAAGATTCAATCACTCTTTTTTCATCAATCTCATGCCATTTCTTCATTTCAGGGTAAGACTTTTCCTTAAATGTGAATGCACGATAAAGAACAACGATGAGAAGAAGGGGTATGATCAAAAGAAGATATAACCACCACATTAAGAAATCATTCCCTTCTTATAAAGAATGCGAGCAACAAGTATTGAGATTACAACACCTACTGGAACCATAATCCCTACAAGTCCACCACTACCTGGTACAAACGGGAAGAAAATCATCATGATAACCAGTGGAACAATCGCAATCTTTATTCTTTTTGAAATATAAACAATACCTAATGCGCCAAAGAGTGCAGGGATAATGTTATCAAATGCAGGTTTTAATGCAGGAGACTCTAACAATGGTGTGAGTGGAATAATAAGTAGAGCACCCACAAAAATAATGAGTGTTGTAATAATTGATGAAGAAGCAACCGCAAGGGTTGCGATCACATCACCTTCATCCGTGCCTTTTTCGACACCTAAAGCATCTTGAGCGTTTAACGCTGCAGGAACCTTTAAACTGGTTAAATTACCGGTCACAAAAGCTAAATAGGTTGAACCTACACCAAGCATTGGACTAAATGTAAAAACTTCAATGGTTGTTACTGGCCAGAAAATAATTGCAGTTGCTATAAACCCAGGAATGAAGTGTGCAAATGTTGGCCAAACGCCTGTTCCAATACTTAAGATAATGGGTGCACTTAAGAAAAGAAGTAAAGCGCCTATCATCCATAAACGTCCTTCAACATGAAGCTGATCTTGATATGTTCTTTTCATGTTATCTGACCCCCAATCCCGCATAAACGATAGCGAGTGCCATCGAGACAATCATCGATACGGGAAGTGCATAGTTTTTAAGCCATTCCCATTTATATTTTTTCATGAGATAACCTAATACCATGATGAGAACTGCAGATGTAGCGAATACAATTAATCCTAAAACAGAAATATAAGGGTCTTCACCTTCAGGTGTTTTAGGTGCTAAGATATAACCCGCAAACGCTGAAATCATCCCAATGAATAATGCATCCATCATGATTTGATTCCATGTTTGATCTTTTTCTCGCATTTTTTTCATACCCAAACTCATTTTCTTAAAGAAAAATGGAATGATAATGAGTGGAGGTAGGCATCCTAAGGTCATCACCCAAACTGCAGTAATCACCATTTCAGTTGTGAGTGTATCACCGATTTGACGACCAAAGACACCGTTGATCACATTAATCGCTGCTGGAAGTTCATAGGTCACAGCACCTAGGGTTGCTAAGCGCCATCCAGCAATCATTGAGCCAAAAATTTTAGTTAATGCAACCAAACCAATTAAAATTGCAACGCTTGGAGCAAGCGAAAATACCATCGATGATGAGATGGTTTGATTGATTTGTTCCTTAGAGAAACCAAGTTCAATCGCTCTCTTTTTCGCTTTGAGTAATGCATAAACGGATTGTGTTAAGACATAAAGAAAAATGATACTCATCAAACTATAAACCCACCATGAGTTTAAGAAAGCCATAAAATCACCCTTTCGTCATATTAATCTTATTATATAAGAAAAATAAGGATTGTGTTTCATTAAAACGGGTGTTATAGTGAAATTAAAGAGGTGATGCATCATGAAAGGTGCTATATATGACCGTATTTCTGTAAGAACCTATTTAAAGCGAAAATTGATTAAGTTAGAAAAAGAGATGCTAAACGATCTCGTTGATGAACTTGATCAACTAGATGGACCTTTTGGACATAAACTACGCTTTTTTGTCCATCATCAAGATGGCAATCTCGATGATGAAGCCAAACGCATTGGAACGTATGGGTTTATCAAAAACGCACCCAGTTTTATGGGTGCAGTTGTTAAAAATGAGTTTTCTGGTATTATCGATTTTGGTTATATCTTTGAGCACGCTATTCTATTATTAACAAAAAAAGGATATGGTACATGTTGGTTAGCAGGTTCTTTTGATCGTCATGCATTTGATGATAAAATCTCTAATGATGAGGTGATTCCAGCCATATCTCCCATAGGAATACCTGAAGATCACATGTCACTGAGGGAAAGAGCGATTAGACTTGCGATTAAAGCGAACAGAAGAAAATCATTTGAAGAGATGTTTTACATCGGTGATATCAGTCATCCACTAAAAGAAGGTTCTCATCATGTTTTAGAAGATGCA
This sequence comes from Tenericutes bacterium RIFOXYA12_FULL_35_10, assembly GCA_001830045.1. GTDB lineage: Bacteria > Bacillota_I > Bacilli_A > Acholeplasmatales > Acholeplasmataceae > Peloplasma. The sequence goes on from MIDA01000105.1 coordinate 19,963, forward strand.
TTAAAGCTTGTTCAGCTCGCACCATCTGCATCTAATAAACAACCTTGGAGAATCATTATTGAAAACAAAAATGTGCATTTCTATTTAGAAAGAACGCCCAACTATAATGCGACTAGAACGTTTGTAACACAAGCATTGGATATAGGGATTGCGATGAAACATTTTGAAGTTGGACTTACATCATCTAACATCTCATTTACGCTTAAACGAACACCTTATCCAGCACCCACAACGTTTGAATATATCACGACATATCAACTTGATATTAAATAAAAAAACGGCTTGAATAAGCCGTTTTCGTTTATCATTTACTTTTTAGCAACTCTAATTTTCTTAAGTTTAGCAAACTGTGGAAGACCGTCAACGAGTTTCGCTTTTGCATCGCCTTGAATTAAAGGAAGTGCATAGTCAACATAATCTTGAGTTAACCCTTTTCCTTCTGGTAAAATCCATTCAAGTGGTACTTTTTGTTCGGTGTTAGCAGCAAGCTTTAATGGAAGTAGAACATATTTCATCTTGTATGGATTTGAAGAGACTCTCTTAAATCCAACCATCTTATCTGTTGTTCCACGAACTGCAGCTTGAACAGCTTTTTTACCTGCATTGAATGCTTCTTCAACGTCAACTTTAGATGCTAAATGCGCAGCAGATCTTTGGATGAGTGAGAACTCAATAGCTCTAACTTTGACATCAATACGGTTAGCGATTTGTTCAGCTAAAACTTGTGCAGTTCCACCTAATTGCGCATGACCGAATGCATCTCTTTTTAATTCTTGATACATTTCTGGAATGTATTTACCTTCTTTGGTTTTAATACCTTCAGAAACAGCAACAATGACTTTTCCTTTTTTGTTTAAGTTTTCTTCAACAGCACTAAAGAATTGTTCGATGTCAAATGGAACTTCTGGAAGATAAATTAAATCTGGACCTTGACCTTTGTATTGTGCAAGTGCAGCTGCAGCGGTTAACCAACCTGCATTTCTACCCATGACTTCAACAATAGTTACTTGTTTTGTATCATAAACGGTTGCATCATGATAAAGTTCCATAAATGTGGTCGCAACATATTTTGCTGCTGAGGCATATCCTGGAGAGTGATCCGTTGCATTTAAATCATTATCAATGGTCTTTGGTACACCCATGACGTTACAATCATAACCGGATTTCTTAAAGAATTTAGAAATCTTGTTACATGTATCCATCGAATCATTACCACCATTGTAGAAGAAGTAACGGATGTTATACTTCTTGAAGACTTCGAGGAGTCTTTCATATTCACTTGGATCTTTCTTTGGATCTTTTAATTTAAAACGTACGGATCCAATGGCTGAAGATGGTGTATGCTTTAAACGCATGAGTTCTTCTAAATCTTCTTGTCCGATATCGTAGAAATCTTCGTTTAAGACACCTTTGATGCCGTGAACAGCACCGTATACGGCTGTGATGTTTTCTTGTTTTAACGCTTCAATGAAAACACCGGCAGCACTTGAGTTAATAACGCTTGTAGGACCACCTGATTGGCCAAGGAGCGCTGCTCCAACTAAATTTTTCATTTCATCACCATTTTTCTATGTTTTTTTGTTTTCCACATGACATTTTACCACAAATCTACGATTTACAAAGGTTTCTATGCACTAAATCGTTTTCATAATTTACCAAAATGGTTTGGAGCTACTGTTATACTCGCGCGTTATGTTATAATAAGTTTGCAAGTACGTTTTTTTATGTATGGGAGTTGAAAAAATGAAAATCGGCGTATTAACATCAGGCGGAGATGCACCAGGAATGAACGCTGCGATTCGTGCAGTTGTCAGAGCTGGGACGATGTATGGACATGAAATTTATGGCATTAAAGACGGTTATCAAGGCATGATTGATGACAACATTGTTTTACTGACTCACCAAAGTGTTTCTGGGATGTTAAATCTTGGAGGAACTTTTTTAGGAACCTCAAGAGCTCCTAAGTTTTTAGAAGAAGATGTACGTCAAAAAGCGATTGACAATTTAAAGTCAAGAGGTATTGAAGCACTGATTGTCATCGGTGGTGATGGGACTTATCGTGGTGCGATGGATTTATCGAAGATGGGGGTCAAGACGATTGGTCTACCTGGCACGATTGATAACGACATTGCAGGTACTGATTTTACGATCGGATTTCATACAGCAGTGGAAACGATTGTTGATGCAATCGACAAACTCAGAGACACATCGACTTCACATCAACGTTGTTCCATTGTTGAAGTGATGGGAAGACATTGTGGTGATTTAGCACTTTTTGCAGGAATTTGCGGTGGTGCTGAATTTATCATCACACCTGAACATCCGATGAACAAAGATGAAATTATCGATCGACTTAAAAAACATAAAAAAGAAGGACGTCGTCACGCCATCATTGTGATTACTGAAAATATATTGAATGTTCACGATTTTGCAAATGAGATTACAGAAAGATCTGGATTTGCCTCACGTGCTACAGTCTTAGGCTATATTCAACGCGGAGGTTCTCCATGTCCTGAAGATCGTATCATGGGTTCTCGCATGGGAACATATGCCGTTGAACTCTTAAATGATGATATTTATGGTGTTTGCGTAGGTATCAGAGATTCAAGAATGGTTCATTTGCCTTTCTCCAACGTTGTTGGAATGAAGAGACCTAAGAATGAACTCTATAATCTGGTTAAAAAGGTTTCATAAAAATAAGAAATCATATATAATAAAAATGATAAAAAGTTAAGAAAGGATATGACTATGACTAAATACGTCTATTTATTTAAAGAAGGCAACGCAACCATGAAGAACCTTCTTGGCGGTAAAGGTGCGAACTTAGCGGAAATGACATCCCTTGGTATGCCCGTTCCTCAAGGTTTTACTGTCACAACTGAAGCATGTAATGACTACTATCGTCGTAAAAAGGTGATTGCTCCTGAAATCATCGAACAAATTATTGATGCTTTAGCAAAAACTGAAAAAGAAGCAGGTAAGAAATTCGGAGATCCAAACGATCCATTCCTAGTTTCTGTACGCTCTGGTGCGAGAGCATCGATGCCAGGGATGATGGATACCATCTTAAACCTTGGTTTAAACAACATTGCTGTTGAAGGTTTAGCAAAATTAACCAACAACCCACGTTTTGCGTATGACTCTTACCGTCGTTTTATTCAAATGTTTGCTGATGTCGTTATGGAAATCGATAAGAGCAACTTTGAAGAATTATTAGAAGAAATGAAGCACAAGAAAGGTGTTGAATTAGACACTGAACTTGATGCTAACGATTTAAAGAAACTTGTTGGTGAATTCTTAGTGAAATACCAAGAATTAAAAGGTGAACCTTTCCCACAAGATCCAAAAGAACAATTAATTGGCGCGATCACAGCCGTTTTCAGATCATGGGACAACCCACGTGCGAACACTTACCGCAGATTAAACCACATTCCATACGAATGGGGTACAGCGGTTAACGTTCAAGGCATGGTGTTTGGTAACATGGGTGAAGATTCTGGTACAGGTGTTGCCTTCTCTAGAAACCCTTCAACCGGTGAAAACGAATTATATGGTGAATACTTATTTAACGCACAAGGTGAAGACGTTGTTGCGGGTATTCGTACACCAAAACCTATTTCTGAATTAAAGAAAGACAATGCTGCTTTATACCAAGAATTCTTTGATACTGCAAAGAAACTTGAAGCACATTATCGTGACATGCAAGATATGGAGTTCACCATTGAACGTGGTAAGCTTTACATGTTACAAACACGTAATGGTAAGCGTACTGCACAAGCAGCTCTTAAGATTGCGATCGACTTAGTTAAAGAAGGCGTTTTATCTGAAAAAGAAGCTGTGTTAAAAGTTGAACCAGCACAATTAGACGCTTTATTACACCCACAATTCAATCCAGCTGCGTTAAAGAAAGCTAGAGTCATTACAACAGGTTTAAATGCATCTCCAGGTGCTGCAACCGGTCGTGTGGTATTCACTGCTGAACGTGCGAAAGAATTGAAGAAACAAGATGGTCTTCCCGTGATTTTAGTTCGTCAAGAAACATCACCTGAAGATATCGAAGGTATGATCGTTGCATCAGGTATTTTAACATCACGTGGTGGTATGACATCACACGCTGCCGTTGTTGCACGTGGTATGGGTACATGCTGTGTTGCTGGTGCTGGTGCCGTTCATGTCAATGAAAAGAAAAAGACTTTTGAAATCAATGGCGAAACATTTAAAGAAGGCGATTGGATTTCATTAGATGGTTCTACAGGTAAAGTTTATGGTGAAAAGGTTGAAACACAAGATGCAACCGTTTCTGGCGATTTTGAAACATTAATGACATGGGCTGATAAGTTCAGAGCATTAAAGGTTAGAACAAACGCAGATACACCAAGAGACGCTAAAGTCGCTTATAACTATGGTGCTGAAGGTATTGGATTATGCCGTACAGAACATATGTTCTTCGAACCAGATCGTATTCCAGCTGTTCGTGAAATGATCGTAGCTAAGAATAAGGCTGAAAGAGAAAAAGCATTAGCGAAACTTCTCCCCATGCAAAGAGAAGACTTCATCGGATTATATAAAGAGATGAAGGGTTACGCCGTGACCATCCGTTATTTGGATCCACCTCTACATGAATTCGTTCCAACTGCTGAAGATGATATTCGTGATTTAGCAAAAGAAATGGGATTAACATTTGAAGAACTTTCTAAGACAATTAATGATCTTCATGAAACAAACCCAATGTTAGGTCACCGTGGTGTTAGACTTTCAGTCACTTACCCTGAAATTGCAGAAATGCAAACCAGAGCGGTCATTGAAGCTGCAATTCACGTGAAGAAAGAAGGACTTGATATCACTCCAGAAATCATGATTCCTTTAGTTGGTGAAGTCAAAGAACTTCAATACGTTAAAGATATCGTTGTTGAAACTGCAGACAGAATTATTAAAGAATCTGGTTTAGATCTTAAGTACTTAGTGGGTACGATGATTGAAATCCCAAGAGCTGCAATCACTGCAGATATCATTGCGAAAGAAGCAGAATTCTTTAGCTTTGGTACAAACGATTTAACACAAATGACCTTTGGTTTCTCAAGAGATGACGCTGGCAAGTTCTTAGGCGATTACTACGAAAAGAAGATTTTCGCTTCTGACCCATTTGCGCATATCGACCAAACAGGTGTTGGTAAATTAATGGAAATGGCTGTTACTTTAGGTAAACAAACAAGACCTGATATTAAATTAGGTATTTGTGGTGAACACGGTGGGGACCCACTTTCAGTGGAATTCTGCCATAACATCGGTTTAACATATGTTTCATGTTCTCCATTTAGAGTGCCGATTGCAAGACTTGCAGCTGCACATGCTAACATTAAGAACCCAAGAAAATAAGTCAATATGAAATTAAGCCTGACTATATGTTGGGCTTTTTTTATTAGAAGAGTAGGAGACAGCTCTATATCTTCTTATACCAGGGTTCTCAGTCTGGAATTTGAATAGCAAAAAGAAGCGGGTGAACGATCATCCATAAATACATAGTTTTGTTTTCATTAAACCACAGTTCACTAATAATTGGATAATTTAATCTACAATAATTGGAATAAAAAGATGATATAAATTGGAATAGTGATATAATGAACATAGAGGTGATTACTAAATGGCTTTCATTAATTATCGTAAGAGACTTATCGAACAAGATATCGAGAATAAAATGAGATATAGTGGTGGTGTTGTTATAGAAGGTCCTAAATGGGCTGGTAAATCTACAACAGCTGCTTTATTTTCAAAAACCATCATTAAACTTCAAAATCCGATCATCAAAAAACAGTATCAAACATTAGCAACGATATCAAAAGATGAACTATTGTCGGGTGAAAAGCCAATTCTTTTTGATGAATGGCAAGAAGTTCCAGAACTATGGGATTTTATCCGATTAGATATCGATGAGCATAAGTTCAAAGGTGCATATCTGTTAACTGGTTCAACAAAAAAACAAAATTTGCCTGTTTCTCACACTGGAACAGGTAGAATAAATTCTATATATATGAGACCCATGAGTCTTTATGAAAGTGGTGACTCAACAGGTACTGTTTCACTTAGCGCCTTATTTAAAGGTGTGAAACTAAAACCTGTAAAATCTCATATAACAATTAATGATATTGCACAACTTATATGTCGAGGGGGTTGGCCCGGAAGTCTAGATTTAACGGTTAAAGATCAGCTGCTCGTGGCTAGAGATTTATTAGAAAGCATTATTAAAAATGATGTCGATGAAGTAGACGGTATAAAGAAAGATAAAGAAAAAATGAGAAAACTGATAAGAAGTTATGCTAGAAATATATCAACTTTAGCCACTAGCAAAACAATTTATCAAGATCAAAATAACGAAGGATTACTTTTGGATTATAAAACATTTGACTCCTATGTTAATGCATTACAAAGATTGTTTATCATAGAAAATGTTAAAGCTTGGTCTCCACAAATTAGAAGTTCATCAACCATTAGAACATCAGATAAAAAACAATTTGTAGATCCATCAATTGCTGTTGCTGCACTAGGTTTATCTGTAGAAAAGTTAAAAAATGATTTTAATACATTTGGATTTTTCTTTGAATCTATTTGCACAAGAGATATAAAAATTTATGCTCAAACACTTGAGGGTGAAGTATATCATTACCTCGACTCATCGGGTTTAGAAATCGACTTGATTATCGAATTAAATGATGGAAATTGGGCCGCTATAGAGGTAAAAATGGGAGAAAATGAAGTTGAAAAAGCTGCAGAAAACCTAAAAAAACTGGCGAACTTACATAAGGTTGTCAAACCCTCATTTTTAATGATACTAACAAATACTCAGTTAGGGTACCAACGACAAGATGGCGTATTCGTTATACCAATAGGTTGCCTTAAACCATAATAATCAATAACTTTGAATAATGATTGATAGGAATAAGAATGAAATGTGTTTTTAAAAGTAATTAACAATTTCATAATTGGAAAAAAAGATGAGATGATAGATCTGATCTTTTTTTGTGAAATGATGTGAGAAATGCAAAATTGTTGAAAAGTCAACAAAAAAGAGTATCATAGAAACTATGACTATGGAGGTTTCTATGTTTAAATTATTTAAGTATTTTAGATGGTATCATTATATGTTTATCGTCTTGATTGCAGGATTGATTTACGGTCAAGTCCAAATGGACTTAGCGCTTCCTGAGTATATGGGAAAAATCATTATTCTGATTAATCAAGGCATTCAAACAGGGACACCACAAACCAGTGAGATTTTAAATGAAGGATTAATGATGTTGCTCATCACGTTTGGTTCGATTACAGCAACCATTATTGCAAGTTTTATCGCAGCAAGACTTGGGACTAGATTAGCTGTAACGATCAGACATCGTTTGTTTCAGCATATCCAAGGTTTTTCTGCAGCTGAAATGAATCATTTTTCAACACCATCACTCATTACGAGAAGTACGAATGATGTGCAACAAGTTCAAATGGCTGTCATCATGATGTTGCGTATGCTAATTACAGCACCGATTATGGCATTTTCAGGCATTCGAAAAGTCACGTCGATTAACTTAACTATGAGTTTAATTGTTGTAGGTGGTGTGGTTGCGATTATTGCACTCATTTCAGTCATCTTTATTTTAGTTGGACCGAAGTTTGCGAAGATTCAAACAAAGATTGATGATGTCAACCAAGTGACAAGAGAAACCTTAACGGGTATTCGTGTCGTAAGAGCACATCGTGCAGAACATATTCAAGGTGATAAATTTGAAGTTGTTAACACAGATTTAACCAAAACACAACTTTTCGTTAACAGTGCATTTGCAGTGATGAACCCAGGAATGAGTTTTATTATGAATGCACTCAATTTAGCATTGATAACGGTTGGAGCTGTTTTAATTGGTGATGGTTTGTTAGGTTCTAATCCGATTGAAGGCCTTTCACTTCAAGTGCAGTTTACGTCGTATGCAATGACGATTCTTATAGCCTTTATGATTTTAATTATGCTCTTTATCTTTTTACCAAGAGCATGGGTATCAGCAAAACGAATTAATGAAGTGTTAGATCAACCTTACACCATCCATGATGGTTCATCTACTTTTGATGATACATCTCGCGATTTAGTTGTTGAATTCAAACACGTTAGTTTTCGTTACCCACACGCGGATGAAGACGTTTTAAAAGATGTTAGTTTTAAAGTCAAAAAAGGTGAAACACTCGCATTTATTGGTTCTACTGGATCAGGTAAATCTACGATCGTATCACTCTTACTGAGATTTTATGATGTGACACAAGGTGAAATTTTAATCAATGGTGTGAATATCAAGTCATATCAGTTAAGTGAACTCTATCGCTTGATGGGTTACGTGCCACAAAAAGGTACGCTTTTTAGAGGTACGATTAAGTCAAATCTTGAAATAGGTCGTAGGGAAGCTGATGAAGATCAAATGATTGAAGCACTGGATACAGCACAAATCAAATCGATTTTAAATGAAGGTGAAGAAGGTTTAAATCGTTCTATAGATCAAGGTGGTCAAAACGTATCTGGTGGACAACGCCAAAGACTATCGATTGCACGTGCATTAATTAAAAAACCACAGATTTATATCTTTGATGATTCATTTAGTGCACTCGATTATCGCACAGATCGACTGCTTAGAAAAGCACTTAAAAAGCAAACAGAACACGCATTAACCGTCATCATTGGTCAACGCATCGGAACCATTCTTGATGCAGAACAAATCATTGTTCTTGATCAAGGAATCATTGTAGGTCAAGGTAAACATCATGAGCTTCTTGAATCATGTCAAGCATATCAAGATATTGCCTATGCACAGCTATCAAAGGAGGAACTCAGCCATGTCTAATCAGTCAAAAGATAGCCAAAAGCCTGTTGTTCGTCCAATGCATGGTCCTATGGGACGCATGGGTGGTGGTGAAAAACCAAAATCCATGAAGAATGCTTTGAAACAATTATTAACGTATATTAAACCATATCGCTTACAGTTTTTAATGATGATTATGTTTGCTATGTTGGGTGCTGCACTTGCTATTGCTGGACCTAAATTATTAGGAAACATTACATCTGAAATTCAAAAAGGGATTGCTTATAACCCCATATCTGGAACATTTTTAGTGGATATCAATTTTGATGTCATTTATAACATTGTTTATCTTTTAATCTTACTTTATGGGTTAAGTTTATTCTTTAATGTCACACAAGGTATTTTAGTCAGTCGTATGACACAAAAGATTTCTAAACAACTCAGAACTGACTTGTTTAAGAAAATGGAAAGATTACCACTTAAATACTTTGATCAGCATCCTCATGGTGATACATTATCACGTATGACCAATGATATTGATACCATTGGTCAAGCAATGAATTCATCCGTGTCTTCATTGTTCTCATCGATCACACTTTTAATTGGTGTGCTCATTATGATGTTAACGATCTCAGGATGGTTGACATTGGTTGCAATGATCACGCTCCCATCAACAACCGTCTTAATGGGTCTCATTATGAAGAAAGCAAGAGGCTATTTTAGAAAGCAGCAACAAACCTTAGGATTACTGAATGGACATATTGAAGAAAACTATACGAACCAACAAATTGTTAAAACATATCAAGCAGAACAAACCATGTTAGATACATTTGAAGTACACAATAAAGATTTGTATGAATCATCTTGGAAATCACAGTTTATTTCAGGTTTAATGATGCCACTCACAACGTTTGTAAGTAATCTTTCCTATGTTGCGATTTCGGTTGTAGGCGGTATTTTAGCAATTAGTAGAGGATTACTCATTGGTGATATTCAATCGATGCTCATGTATGTGAGAACATTTTCTCAACCATTAGGAAACATTGCTCAAAGTTTAACGATGACACAAACAGCTTTAGCAGCTTCAGAAAGAGTATTTGAATTTCTAAATGAACCCGAGATGATCGTAGAAACAAGAAGCGTTGAGATGAATAAGATCAAGGGAAATGTTCGTTTTGATCATGTTCGTTTCGGTTATGTCGAAGGTAAAGAAATTATCCATGATTTTAACGCTGAAATTAAAGCTGGTCAAAAGATTGCAATTGTAGGACCAACTGGTGCAGGTAAAACGACACTGGTTAATCTGTTAATGCGTTTTTATGAACTTAATAGTGGTTCAATTCAAGTTGATGGTATCAAAACGACTGATTTAACCCGCGATCAAGTTCATGAACTTTTTGGTATGGTACTTCAAGACACATGGTTGTTTAAAGGCAGCATCAAAGATAACTTGAAATACGGAAAACCAGACGTTTCAGATGAATTGATGATCCAAGCAACACAAGCAGCAAACATTGACCATTTTATCAAGAGTCTTCCTTATGGATATGATATGGTTCTTGATGAGAATGCAAGTATATCACAAGGACAAAAACAATTATTAACTATTGCGAGAGCTATGATCGTTGATGCACCTATGTTGATCTTAGATGAAGCGACATCTTCGGTTGATGTTCGAACTGAACTTCTTATCCAAGAAGCTATGGATCGCCTCATGAAGGGAAGAACAACGTTTGTTATTGCTCACCGTTTATCAACGATTAAAAATGCAGATCTCATTTTCGTTTTAAAAGATGGTAATATCGTTGAGACGGGAACACATAACACGTTACTTGAACAACAAGGTTTTTATGCAGATCTGTATAATAGTCAGTTTGAAACGGAGTGATCAAGATGATGGATTCAAAACTTAATGCTATGCCTAATTTATTTTCAGCATTGCATAAAAAAATGATGGAAAATCATCAACAGTTACTATCTCATTATGGGTTATCAAAAATACATCTTCCTTACTTGATGATTTTATCAGCACATGAAGATGGTTTGACACAGAAAGAAATGGTTGATCAACTCTTTTTAGATAAAGGACATGCATCAAGAGCATTACGTGATTTAGTTGATAAACACATGATCAATAAAGATGATCAAACAACCTATAAGAATAAATATTTCATCAATGAAAACGGCTTGAAAGTTGTTCAAGCAGTACGTAAACAAACGATGGATTTACGTAAGAAAGTTATCGAGTCTTTAACAGAAGAAGAACTTGTTCTATTCACAAAGGTTATTGAGAAAATGATTGAAGTATTAGAATAGTTCATTTGTTTAAATCAACATTTAGTTTATGGGATAATGAAACCCATGTTAATAAAAACAAATCAAAAAACGCAATTTACCAAATCAATAGGGTATTTGCGTTTTTTAGTTGTTAATTCTGTAAGTTATATGTAAATAGAATGAAAAAATAGATTAAATAAATTAAAAACGTTTTCATGACAGGGGGGTCTAGGTGACTTATTATATTATGATATAATACATTCGGGAAAAGTCGTTTATCGGCTTTCAAGGAGTGTCTATGCGTAAAACAAAACTTGTAGGGACATGTGGACCTGCATCAGAAGATAAAGCCATTTTAAGACAATTGATTCTTTCAGGAGTCAACGTTGTTCGTAATAATTATTCTCATGGTGATCACCAGGAGCACATACATCGTTTTCATTTAGTACATGAACTTAACAAAGAGTTAGGAACTTATGTAGGGACATTGATGGATACGAAAGGTCCTGAGATAAGAACACATAACTTTAAAGAAGGTAAAGCATACATTAAACAAGGATCTACCGTCACGGTTCATATGACTGAAATCTTGGGTGATGAGGAGTCTTTATCGATAACCTACGGTGCTTTATTTGATGATGTTGAGATAGGTACAACTCTCTTAATTGATGATGGTTATTTAGGACTTCTCGTGATTGAAAAAAATCATGAGGACCGTACACTCATTACGGTTGCTAAAAACTCACACATGGTGAAGAACCGTCGTGGAGTGAACGTGCCTAACACCATCTTAAATATGCCTTTCCTATCGGAACAAGACATCCTTGATTTAAAGTTCGCAGCACAAAATGATTATGATTATATCGCAGCATCCTTTACGCGAAGAAAAGAGGATGTGTTTGCCATCCGTGAACTTCTTAAACAAGAAGGCAAAGACTACATTCAAATCATCGCAAAAATAGAAAACCAAGAAGGTATCAACAATGTCGATGAAATCATCGACGCTGCAGATGGCATCATGGTTGCACGTGGTGACTTAGGTGTTGAAGTTTTCGCAGAAGATCTTCCACAAATGCAAAAATCAATTGTTCATAAATGCCAACAAAAAGGTAAGTTGGTGATTGTTGCGACTCAAATGCTTGAATCGATGCAACAAAATCCAAGACCGACCAGAGCTGAGGTTTCAGACGTTGCAAATGCAGTTTACGATGGAACGGATGCAACGATGTTATCTGGTGAAATGGCACAAGGTAAGTACCCGATTGAATCGGTTGAATATATGTCAAAAATCTCAGAAAAAGCGGAAAAGCACGTCGATCATCGCAAATTTATGGATCGTGCTCTTTTCGAGGGCGACAATCTCCTTGACGCCATCTCTTTTTCAGCAGCACAAGCTGCCATGCATTACAATGTGAAAGCGATGATCGCTTACGGTTATAAAGCAACAGACAATCTATCTAAATATCGTTCGATCGCACCTATTGTTGGTGTGGTGGATTCGTATCATAAAGCAACATCATTATCCCTTTATTACGGGGTCTTTCCTGTCATCGGTCAAGAAGAACTTGAGCGTAGACTGAAAAGTCTAGGTGTTGTCAAAGGTGATACCATCCTTGTAGTTCGTAAATATCAAATTGAGTTTATCAACTACTAACGAATGCTTATGCAAAAGCATCATTCGTGATGCTTTTTTGCTGAAAGAAAGACAGAATGAAACAATATCAAGTAAAATAGAAATGAAAGTCGTAGGAGGATAAGTATGACGATTGCACTAGCAGGTATTGGAGAGAACATTATGTTCGTCTTTGGGGGACTCGCATTATTTCTTTTCGGGATCAATTTGATGAGTGATTCACTGAAGGCTGCAGCTGGACGTAAATTAAAATCGATAATTGAGAAAGCAACCAATACACCACTAAAAGGTATTTTGGTAGGGATTTTCTTAACCGTCTTAATTCAATCTTCTTCAGGAACAACTGCGTTAACGATTGGTTTACTTAGAGCAGGACTGATGACATTACCGCAATCTGTTGGTATTATTATGGGTGCAAACATCGGGACAACCGTGACTGCATTTATTATTGGTTTACCGATTGCGAAATTCGGTTATGTCTTTTTAGGTATTGGTGTGATCATGTCATTTATTGGTAAGAAGAAGATCCATCATTTTGGTGGCGTTCTTGCTGGTCTTGGTATGTTATTCGTTGGCCTTGAAGTCATGGGTGGCGGTCTTAAGCCACTCGCAAGCACACCTGAAGCAGAACAGATGTTTGCAGTCTTCTCACAAAATTGGTTCTTAGGAACGATTTTTGGTACCGTCTTTACAGCGGTTGTTCAATCATCTTCTGCAGCCATTGGTATTTTAGAAAAACTTTATGCACTGAATGCTGAAGGTATTGATACGATTACATTAGCTGGTGCTATTCCGATTTTGCTTGGTGCAAACATCGGAACAACCATTACAGCGTTCTTAGCATCACTTGGTGGTAATACAGAATCCAAACGTGCCGCATTTGTTCACGTCTTGTTCAACGTCTTAATGACCGTTGTCTTCTTAATTGTTTTAGCACCGTATCGTTTATTTATCATATGGTTCGAAGAAACATTCTTAGTCAGATACTCAATGATTTCGATCGCATTCGCCCATGCGTTCCAAAACATTACGATGACCATCATCTTGTATTTCTTTATTAAACAAATGATTGCTGCTGCGAAATTTGTTGTTAAGGATAAAGAGAAAAAACATATTCCAGATGATATGTTTGACGAAAAACTGATTTCAGAATCACCCATGTTAGCTTTAGAAGTTGCAAAACGTGGAATTCTTTCCATGGGTGCGGTGATTAAAGAGTATTTTGACATCGTTAAAAACTATAGTTTTAAAGAAGAAGATCATTATGTTGAAGAAGGGTATACGTTAGAGATGATCACGGATACCTATGACATGAAACTCCATGACTACCTCATTAAAATTTCGATGGCTGGATTAGAGAAAGAAGATTCTGCAAAACTTTCAAGAGACTTAGATACCATTAAAGACTTTGAACGTATCGGTGACCACTTAACAAACGTTTTAGAGTTTTTCAAAGAAAGATATGAAGAAAATCAACTTTTATCAGAAGAAGGTAAAAAAGATTTAAACATGATGTTTGAAGTCTTAGATCAAATGTTAACAGCAACACTCGAAAGTTTCAAAAACCAAGATGTTGAACTCGCTCAAAAAGTTGTTAAAATGGAAGATGTCGTCGATGAACTCGAAGAAAAATGCCGTTTTAGATATATTGAAAGACTAAAGAACCAAGAAGTGAAGTTTGTGAAAGCAGCGAACTATCCCGACATTTTAGCAAACCTTGAACGTATCGGTGACCATTTAATGAACATCGTAAGTTCTGTCATTGAACCCATGTATGTTCCACAAAGTGTGATTGTTCCTAAACCTCACGAAATAGATAAAGATATTTAAATAAAAAAGGAAGTGGTTTAATGTTTGAACTTAAAGCACCCTATACACCTAAAGGGGATCAGATTAAAGCGATTGAAACGTTAAAAAATAACATGAATCGTGGAATCAAAGAACAAATTCTTTTGGGTGCAACAGGTACAGGTAAAACATATACCATGGCCAACATGATTCAACAGTTACAAAAGAAAACCCTTATTCTCGCCCCAAACAAGACCTTAGCCGGTCAGCTTTATGGCGAGCTTAAGGCTTTTTTTCCTAACAATCGCGTGGAATACTTCATTTCATATTATGATTATTATCAACCTGAAGCTTATGTTGTCTCATCAGATACCTACATTGAAAAAGATTCATCGATCAATGATGAAATTGATGAGATGAGACATGCAGCAACCTCTTCACTATTAGATCGTGATGATGTGATTGTTGTCGCATCCGTTTCATGTATTTACGGGATTGGTGATCCAGATGATTACAAGAAGGCGATGCTTTTTGTACGTTCTGGTGACTTATATGGAAGAGATCATTTAATTAATAAGTTAGTCGAACTTACGTATCAGAGAAATGATATCGATTTTCATCGTGGAACGTTTAGAGTCCGAGGTGACTCCATTGAAGTCATTCCTGCATATGAACGTGCCCAAGGTATTCGTATATCGTTTTTTGGTGATGAAGTCGAAGAGATCAAACGTTTTGATGTCTTGACAGGCCAAGCTTTGGAAACTTTAACCTATATCACCATCTTCCCAGCAACACACTTTATGACCGATAAAGATAAACTACAAGAATCAATTAGAAGAATCAAGAACGAACTCCAGGAACAAATCGCTTATTTTAAAGGAGAAAATCTTCTTTTAGAAGCACAGCGTATTGAACAGAGAACGAAATATGATATTGAAATGCTAGAAGAAATAGGCATGTGTAGTGGTATTGAAAACTACTCAAGACATCTATCACTACGTGAAGCTGGTGAAACACCAGCTACACTTGTTGATTTCTTTGGTGATGATTTTTTACTGATTATTGATGAATCTCACGTGACCGTTCCTCAAGTAAGAGGGATGTATAACGGGGATAGATCTCGTAAAATGACACTCGTTAATTACGGATTTCGCCTACCTTCAGCATTAGATAACCGTCCTTTAAAGTTTGAAGAGTTTGAAGCTAAAATGGATAAAGTCATTTATCTGTCAGCAACCCCAGGTGCTTATGAACTTGAAAAGGGAATTCCAATTGTTGAACAAATCATTCGTCCAACGTATCTACTCGATCCTGAGATTGAGATTAGATCAACCAAGGGTCAGATGGACGATCTTTATTTTGAAATTAAAAAGAGAGTACAAGCAAATGAGCGTGTACTTGTGACAACTTTAACCATTAGAATGTCTGAAGATTTAACAGCTTATTTTAAACAACTAGGGATGAAAGTCGCTTATTTACACAGTGAGATAAAGTCTTTAGAACGTATTACCATCTTAAGAGATTTAAGACTAGGAAAATATGACTGTTTAATTGGGATTAACCTACTCAGAGAAGGTCTCGACTTACCTGAGGTTTCTTTAGTTGCGATTTTGGATGCTGATAAACAAGGTTTCTTAAGAAGTGAGAGAAGTTTAATTCAAACCATTGGACGTGCAGCAAGAAACTTAAATGGTAAAGTTATCATGTATGCAGATAGCATTTCGGATGCGATGACATACGCGATGAAAGAAACTGAACGAAGAAGAGCAATGCAACTCAAGTTTAATGTAGAAAATAATGTGACACCTGTAACCATTCAAAAAGAAATCAGAGATAAGATTAGTATTAAAGAAGATGTCATCGAAGAGCCTAAGGATTATCAAAAACTCACGAAGAAAGATCGTGAGAAGATGATCAAGGATTTTGAAAATGAAATGAAATTAGCAGCCAAGAATTTAAACTTTGAAAGAGCTGTAGAACTCAGAGATTTAATCTTTGAACTGAAAGCTGAGGAGTAAGATGTCAAACGATCAAACGTTGATGAAAGCAATCATTAAAGCTGACTATACGCGGAGGGTGAAAACCTTCCGCGCTTTACCCATTGAAGGAAAAGATATTATGATCGGTGATTCAATGATTGCTTATTTAAATTTGAATCATGTTGGATTTTCTGATTGGATCAATATGGGTATTGCTGGTGATACGACAGATGGGGTGTTAGACCGCTTGGATGCAGTCATTAGACAACGTCCTAGCAAGGTTGTTCTATCCATTGGTTCAAATGATTTAGTTCTAACATCATATACAACAGATGAAATTATCAACAATATTAAAAGAATTTCCGATATATTATCATCATATGCTGCGGTCTATCTTTTAACGTTAACGCCTGTTAATGAACGAGATCCTAAAGCAGTTCATGCATATATTGCTGGTAGAAAAAATAAAGATATCTTTGAAATCAATGAAAAACTCAAAGACCATTTTTCACGACAACTCATTGATACATGTACGCCTTTGTTAAATCAGGAAAACCGATTAGACCTCGCTTACTCAAAAGATGGCATTCATTTAAATGAAGAAGGCTACAAAGTTTTTATCAAAACCATTCAAAACGCTCTTGTATAAATGTCTTATAAATGTTATCATAAAGCCATATATTCACATTGGAGGGTTATACAAAATGAAGTTAGAAGTAGTCGCACAGAAGTTGGGTCTGTCTTTTGAACATGGTGTTCCAAGTGGACAGATCAGAGGGTATAATTACGATGTCGTGAATGTTTCAATCGACACATTCGTTAAAGTTCCTATGATGACATTCGTCTTTGAAAGAACACTCACAAAAGAAGAAACAAAAACGATTCAAAAAGCTGTAGGTATGCAACAAATTCGTATTGAATCTGTTGGTTTGAACAACAATGCAGTGATCATTATGTTTAGACACGGCATTAAGAACTCTGATAAACATCAAGCTTTCTTAGAAAAGATTGCTGATGCATTTAAAGAACTTGGTTTAAAATCTTTAAATCATTGTCCATTCTGCGGTAATGAAGATACAGATTCCATTCGCGTGATTAAGGGTTCAGTCATTAAAGTTCATGATGCATGTGCGAAGAGTTTCTATCAAGAATTAACAGCACGTGTTGAAGAAGAGGAAAAATCAAATGACAACATGGGTAAGAGCTTAGTCTTTGCAGTATTAGGAGCTGTTGTTGGTATGATTCCAACCTTCGTATCCATCGTATTCTTCCAATACATGTTTGCACTTCTTTACGCACTTATTCCACTGGCATCCTTTTATGGATATAAGTATGGAAAAGCACCAAAGAAATCTTGGGTTCCCATTGCTGTATCTGTGATTTCACTCATCTTAGTTTTAGCACTTCATTTCTGGTTATACAATGCGATTGCAGTTGAAGAAGGTGTAACACTCTCTTATGCGATGGGTATCGAAGAATTTAGCAGTGCTTTCTATTCTGACTTAATGACAAGCCTTCTCTTCTTAGCGATTGGTATTTGGATTTCTTGGCGTCAAATGTATAAACAAACAACAGGCGCTATCAAGAAGAGTTTTTCTGGATTAAATAAGTAATCTTATAAAACCACAGCGATGTGGTTTTCTTTTTTAAAGACATCTTTCTAAAGAAAAACCATCGTTTATGGTATGATAATCATGGAGTTGATTTTATGAATGCACAAACACATTATCAAGCAGGATTAGGTAATTATATTTTAAATACACCTAAGAAAAACATTATGGTTGCGATTGAACACTTTAGTCAAGCAGTCGCATTAGGACATGCAGATGCCCATTATTTTTTAGGTCGTTTTTACGGATTAGGCGATGGGATCTCCATCGACTTTGGGAAAGCAAAAGAACATTATGAAAAAGGCTATGCTTTAGGGTCCTATAAATGCGGTTATGCCATAGGTTTAATGTATCATTCAGGTATGGGTGTTGAAAAAGATGAAGATTTAGCAAAATCTTATTTCAATCAAAATTACGATATTTTATTATCTGAAGCGGAAGCAAAAGATCCAGTGAGTATGCATATTTTAGGGACTTACTTTTATTATGGTTTTTCAGTACAACGTTATATCTTTAAAGCAATGGAATGGTTTATTAAAGCATCTGAATTAGGCTATAGTGATTCACAATATATGCTTGGTATGATTTATGAAACGATCAGTCATGAAGATAACGAAAAAGAAAAAGCGAGTCATTATTATGAACTTGCTGCTAAGCAAGATCATCCTTATGCCCTCTACGCTCTTGGCATTAATGCATTAGAAGAAGAAAGATTTAAAGATGCAGTCTTCTATTTAGAAAGAGCAGCTAACCAACAATATGTGTTAGCAGCGTATACACTAGCCATGTATTACCACGAGAAAGAACCGAAGTATCCTTTAAAAGCTTTTGAATGGTTTATGGTAGCAGCTAAACAAAATCATACGGAATCTGAATATTATGTCGGTCTTTACTATCAAAATGCTAAAGGTGTTCCACAGAGCATTGAACAAGCGATTCATTGGTATGAAAGAGCAGCGTTAAAGAAGAATAAGAATGCACTTTATCATTTAGCGATGATTTTGATCAAACAAGAAAATAAAGATTATGTCTCAATTGCAAAATTATTAGAATCTGCTGCAAAACTTGATCACCCGAATGCACAATATAATTTAGCAGTCATGCATCAAAAAGGTGATGGTGTTGAAAAGGATATGCAGAAAGCATTATTCTGGTATGAAAAAGCGTCTGATGCAGGACTTGCGATTGCACAATATAATTTAGGTATGCTTTATTTTGAAGGTGCCATTGTACCTAAAGATGAAGTGAAAGCTAAAGAGTTATGGCAGAAAGCAGCTAACCAAGGATTGGAGGCTGCAGTGAAGTTGATGTATTCGATTAATAACTATGAAAAACTGCAGAAATCATCATGGCAATCTTAAAGTATAGTTATTTGGTTTTAGGTGTTATCCTTTATGTGTTTATCAATGTTTTATCGTATACGACAGCATCATTTGCAGGAGATATGGGTATCAAAATCCTTTATAGTGCGATTTCACTCATTTTATTAGTTTTAGACTATGTTATTATCTTAAAAGCTGAACTCATCTTTAAACGTCCATTTTCATCGTTTACGATGTATACAAAAATCATGTTTTACATTGGCGTCTTTGTGATACCAATGATCAGTTTATACTATCAATCATGATGCAGATTGCGTCATGATTTTTTTATTTTTTCTTCACTTTATGTCAAAATAGGCGTATGATGAAACTAATTATGGATGAAAGTGGGGATATTTCATGAACATCGATTCAAAACAGATCAGTCATTTATTTAGCGTAGCAAGATACATGATTTTTTCGATGATTGGCATTATTTTATTGCAGGTAGCAGTCTATTTGTTGATGCCACCACCGGATAGTGCAGTTGGTTTTTTTGAACTTTTCCAAGAAAGTACGTTTAAAGGGTTACTTAGTTTAGATTTTCTATACCTCATCAATAATGCCTTACTCATCATCATTTATTTAGCTTTTTCAGTGTTTATGATGAAAAGAAAACCTTTGTTAGCAATCATCGCTTTTATCATAAGTGCGATTGGCATTGCATGCTATTATGCGTCTAATCCGATTTTTGAGTTTTATTTTATAAGTAAGACATATGCCACTGCAACTCCTTTGGAACAGCAAATGTGGATTACTGTTGGTGAAGGGTTATTAGTTCAATACATTGGAACCGCGTTTATCAGTTATTATATGTTCAATGCGATTGGATTATTTCTTTATGCGATTATCTTACTCTTTATGAAAGAAGTCCCAAGAAGGGTCGCCGTGTTTGGTTTTATGTCAGCTATCTTTATGTCAGTTCCATCATCGTTTGGTACATTAGGCTTAATCTTTGCATTGTTATCCCTTATTCCTTGGATCATCTTTTGTTTGATGATGGAAAAAGAACTCCGTATCGAGCAAACCATCATGATGCAGTAATCATTGACTATATAAAATAAAAACAGAACGAGATATCATTTTCGTTCTGTTTTTTTAATGTGAATAGGATGATTTATAGTTCTGCAGCTAATTTAACAATCTCAATAAAAATATTGACTGCTTTTTCCATTTGATTGATCGATGCAAACTCCATACGACCATGGAACTGGTAACCACCTGTTCCAATATTTGGACATAATAAACCTTCATAGGTTAATCTTGCACCATCTGTGCCACCTCTGATGGCTTTATAGAAAGGTGTAACGCCGACGTTTTCAACAGCCTTCTTAGCTAAGTCAACAATATACATATGATCTTTAATGACTTCATACATATTGAAGTAAGAATCTTTAATGTTTAATTCAACGGCTTGATAACCATATTTTGAGTTCAGATAGGTTTGAATGGTTTCAAACTCTTGTTTTTGTTCAGTAAATTTAGCCATATCATGGTTGCGTATAATGTAATGTGCATGCGCATGCTCTACTTCACCTTTTAAACCTGTTAAATGATTAAATCCTTCATAACCTTCTGTGTATGCGGGATTTTTAAAGGTTGGAAGCATGTTGTGAAACTCCATGGCTAAATGAAGTGCATTGATCATTTTGTTTTTAGCCGAACCTGGATGAATCGATTTTCCAACAAAATGAACATCCGCAGATGCCGCATTAAAGTTTTCAAATTCGATACCACCAACTTCATCGCCATCAGCAGTATACGCAAAATCAGCTTTAAACCAATCATAATTGAAATGATCAGCACCTTCGCCAATTTCTTCATCAGGTGTAAAGCAAATGTAGATGTCACCATGTTTGACATCTTTATTCTTTTGGAAGTATTCAGCAACCTCCATGATTTCTGCAACACCACATTTATCATCAGCCCCAAGTAATGTATTACCATCGGTCACGATAATATCATCACCAATGACTCTTGCTAAACTAGGGTATTGTGCAGGTGCCATACTTAATTGATCATTTAAATGAATGGTTGAACCATCATATTTCTTGATGATTCTTGGATTGACGTTTAAGCCGGGAGCATCAGGTGATGTATCTACGTGTGCGATTAATCCAATCGCTTTAGCACCTTTCTGATTTCCATCAATTTTGGCGTATGTATAACCGAAGTCATCCATAAATGCATCAAGCCCCATCGCTTTTAATTCTTCAACTAACATGCGCGATAAATTCTTTTGTTTTTCTGTGGAAGGATGGGTGTGTGTCTCATGTGAGGACTGTGTATCCACCTTCACGTAACGTAAGAAACGTTCAACAAGTCGATTCATAGGTCTACCTTCTTTCTAGTATCTGTTTATATTATACGATAAAAATTGATAAAATTGAAGTCTAGATTGATAAAATGAATATCAAAATTAATTTTTTTAATATTTTTTTAGTTTTTGCTTGACAAATGATAAAAATGCAATATAATTAAGGTAACAATTGAAAATATTAAAGAAGGTGAGTGAAAAATGACAAAAGATGAAGTTTTAACTCAACTGAATCAAAAAGAATTGAAACCAAAGAAAGCTTATCAGATGCTTTATCCTAAAGTTAAAATTAGAAAACCAAGACGTGCATCTTTTGTAAAACTCTCGATCAGTGTTCCAGAATCAAGAGGTGTAACCATCTTCTTGAAGATTCTCTTTTTACTCCCAATCCCCATGTTTATCATCAAGTGGATTGCTAAGCGAAAAGCAGATCAAGTTGTGAGTGAGCAAATGAACTTAACGACTGGGGAACTGATTGATCTGATTTCAATTCGTGGTGTCAAGGTTGACATCAAGACAGCAACAAAAGAACGTATTTTAATTAAAACAATCTAAGGAGGAATTACCCATGGAAAAAAATCCCACCGTAAACCCAGTACTAACGACTTGCCCTGTATGTAAACACGAATTACGTGTTCAAAAATTACATTGTGATCACTGTCACACAACGATTGATGGATCATTTACACTTTCTAAATTCAACTATTTAGAAACAGAAAAACTCTATTTCATTGAAATATTCATCAAAAATAGAGGAAACATCAAACAAATCGAAAAAGAACTAAACATCAGTTACCCTACTGTTAAGAAAATGCTTGATGAAGTAATTATTGGTTTAGGTTATTCAATCACTGATGATGATGACATGTTCCAAAAGCAACCAGAAAAAGAAGAACCCGTTCAAAAGAATTTAAAAACGAATATTTTAGAAAGAATCGAAAAAGGTGAATTAAGTGTTCAAGATGCACTTGATTTACTCAAAAAGAAATAAGAGGTGAATGACAATGTCAAAAGATCAACTTAAAGAAGAAAGAATGAAGATTTTAGATTTATTAGCCAAAGGGATTATTAAAGCTGATGAGGCAGAAAAATTATTAAATGCATTGGAAGGTATTCCTCAAGCTCCTGAAGTTCCAGGGATTCCTGTATTTAAAGATAAGAAAGCTCCCTTTAGAATGCTTAAAATCTTTGTTGATTCTAAGGATGGAGATGTCATTAAAATTCAAATTCCTGTTGAATTTGCGAAACTCTTAAAGACAGGCAAATTCAATGTTAATCTCCAAGATGCAGATATCGATATCGATTCACTCATTCAAATGATCAATGCAGGCGTTGCAGGTGAACTCGTGAATGTCGAGTCAGCAGATGGCGATGTTGTCAGAATCGTAGTAGAATAGTGTTGGAAGACATACTTCATGTTCGTTAACCAGGACGCACGAGTCTTTGCGTCCTTTGGTTATGTTTAGGCAAAACGGAATATGCCGGTAAGGAATTAAATTATGCTACTTAGTAAACACTTTAGAAAGTATTACCTCAAATACGCACTCTACTTTATCGTAGGGATTGCTGTATTGATTGCTGTAGACTGGCTACAGCTCGATATTCCAAAACTTGTTGGGGGGATTATCGATACCTTAAAACAGACTGATCCAGATGTAGAGATGATTGAAAATTCGATTATTCAAATCGGAATTTTAGCAGCTTCAATAACTTTGGGTCGTTTTTTGTGGCGCTACACCATTTTTGGAGCGTCAAGACGTATAGAATACGAACTAAGAAATGTGATGTTCGGACATGCTACCAAACTTTCTCAAAGCTTCTATAGCCAAGAAAAAGTGGGTGGGTTAATGACCTATTTCATTAACGACTTAGAAGCGATTCGTATGTCATTTGGTCCTGGTATTTTAATGCTGATTGATGGACTTATGTTAGGTGGTTTTGCACTTTATCGAATGGCAGCATTAAACTTAAAGTTAACGATTTATGCCGCGATTCCGATGACTTTATTAACGGTTGCACTTGTTTTCATCAGAAAAACAATTACGAAGCGCTTTAAAGAACGTCAAGAATCCGTTGAAAAATTATCTGATTTTACCCAAGAGAATTTTTCAGGAATTACCGTTATTAAAGCATTTGTTCGTGAAATGAAAGAAGCAATGCTCTTTAGAACGAAGAATTTAGATTTATACGATAAGAACATTACGTTCATGAAATACATTATCGTGATTAACATCGCATTAGGGATCGCCTTAAACATGGTGATCTTAGTCATTATTATTTTAGGTTCTCTCTTAGTCATTAATCATGAAGATGCTGGTTTAACTGCAGGTCAGTTAACGGAATATTTAGGTTATTTCTTTACATTGATCTGGCCAACGATGGCTTTATCACAATTTATTAATATTCAAAGCCAAGCGAAAGCTTCTGCTGAACGTATAACGAAATTCTTAGATCATCCACTTGATGTTTCTGATGAACCTGATGCAGTTGAAATACCAAATTTAAGAGGTGCTTTAAAAGTAGAGCATTTAACATTTAAATACCCTGACGGAGATGCACCGGTGTTACACGATGTCTCATTTGATATTAAAGCAGGTGAAATGGTTGGTATTTTAGGTCGCACAGGAAGTGGCAAATCAAGCTTGGTTGACCTATTCCTTCGTATTTATAACTTAGAACCGGGCATGATTTATTTAGATAGTCACGATATCATGAAGTTATCCATTAAATCAGTCAGACAAACGATAGGCTACGTTCCACAAGATAATTTCTTATTCTCGGATACGATTGTCAATAACATCGGATTTGCCATGGAAAATCCAAAAGAAGAAGATGTTGTTGAACCCGCGAAGTTATCGGATGTCTATGAGAATATTATGGAATTTAAAGAACAATTTAACACCATTTTAGGTGAACGTGGGGTCACTGTTTCGGGTGGTCAAAAACAACGTATTTCTATTGCAAGAGCTTTGGCTAAAGATCCTGAAATCTTAATATTAGATGATTCTGTTTCAGCAGTTGATACAAAAACTGAAGAAGCGATTATTAAAAACTTACACCGTATTCGTAAAGGTAGAACAACTATTTTTATTGCGCACCGTATTTCAACGGTGAAGCGTATGGATAAAATCATTTTACTTGATCAAGGAAAAGTTGTTGGCATAGGTTCTCACAAGGAACTCATGAAGACATCACCACTTTATCAAGATATGGTGAAACGTCAAACGTTAGAAAATCTCGTTCAAGGAGGTGCAACTAGTGAAGGACTTTAAAGATAACACTCGTGAACGTAGTGATAAAGAAGTGATTCGTCGTTTGTTAACGTACGGAAAGCCTTATAAACGTGAATTTTTCTGGATTGTCGTCATGATGATTGTATCCTTAGGGATTCAGCTACTTCCACCACTTCTGATCGGTTTAACCGTTGATACGGTGGGTAATGATGCACTCTCAAGACCTGAGAAAATTGAATTCATTATTTTCTTATCTATCTTTTTCATCATCGTTTTAGTTATTGGTAACGTTGTAGGATACTTACAAGGGATCATGCTTCAAAAAGTAGGTCAAAAGACAGTTGTCTCACTTCGTGATGAAGTATTCAATCACATTGAACATCTCTCGATTGGACAGATCAACCAAGTTCCTGTTGGTAAATTAGTCACCAGAGTGATTAATGATACCAATACGATCAGTGAAATGTATACCAATGTTGCAGTTAACTTGATTCGAAATGTGCTTTATTTATTTGCTATATTGATTGTCATCTTTATCATTAACTGGAAGATTTCACTCTTTGTAGTGACGGTTGTACCACTTGTTTTCTTAGCAACCATGATTTTTAGAAAGTATTCAAGAACATCTTATCGTAAGGTGAGACAAAACGTTTCTGAAGTGAATGCATTTCTATCTGAAAATTTATCAGGTATGAAGGTGACACAAATCTTTAACCAAGAAGATAAAAAACGTTCTGAGTTTAAAAATCATAGCGTGAAATTAAGAAACAGCTACTTACAAGAAATTTTAGTCTTCGGTATATATCGTCCAGTCGTCTACCTCTTTTCAATGGTTGGACTGCTCTTGGTTTTATATATCGGTTATCAAGAAGTTTTAGCAGGCGTCATTACTGCAGGTATTCTCTATGCTTACTATGCATACGTCGGTGATTTCTTTGAACCGATTCAGCAACTTGCTGAACAGTTTAATACACTTCAAAATGCATTTGCATCTGCTGAAAAAGTATTTGACGTCCTAGATACGAAACCAGAGATCACAGATGATCCAGAAGCTATGGATATGACATCGTTTTCAGGTCGAATCGAATTTAAGGATGTTTGGTTTTCTTACTTACCCGATGAATGGGTTTTAAAAGGTGTATCATTTAGTGTCAATCCAGGTGATACCGTGGCCTTTGTAGGTGCAACCGGTTCAGGTAAAACAACGATCTTAGGATTGATTGTCAGAAATTATGAAATCCAAAAAGGTCAAATTTTAATTGATGGTATCGATATTAAAAAGATTACAAGATCCTCCTTAAGACGTTTTATTGGTCAAATGCTACAAGATGTCTTCTTATTCTCTGGAACAATTTTAGAAAACATTACACTTCGTGATGAGTCGATTACGCAAGAAGAAGTGAAGAGTGCTTCTGAATATGTTGGAGCGAACACATTTATTGAAACATTACCAGATAGTTACAATCACGTCGTCTTAGAAAGAGGAAATAACTTCTCAGCAGGACAACGTCAGCTCATCAGTTTTGCAAGAGCGCTTGTTTATAAACCAAGTCTTATGATCTTAGATGAAGCAACCGCGAATATCGATAGTGAAACTGAAGGTTTGATTCAAGAGTCTTTAGAAAAGATGATGAATATCTCTACGATGCTCATCGTTGCCCATCGATTATCCACCATTCAGCATGCCGATAAAATCATCGTCATGCAAAAAGGTGAAATCAAAGAAAGTGGAAATCATCAGGAATTACTTAAACTTGGTGGTTTATACTATAACCTCTATCAATTACAGTATGAAGAGAAGGAAGCGAATCCAGCATAGCTGGTCGCTTCTTTTTCTTCGTGACTTTTAAGAGGTAAACAGTTACAATAGTACTGAAAGGACGTGATTTTTATGTTTCAAGCAAATCCAGCACGTTACGACAAAATGATTTTTAGACGTGCGGGTAAAACGGGTTTAAAACTTCCTGTCTTATCCTTTGGCTTATGGCAAAACTTTGGTGCTGATAATGATTATGAGACCTGTAAAGCGATGATTTATCAAGCATTTAACAACGGTATTATTCATTTTGACTTAGCAAATAACTACGGACCTCCCGCAGGATTCGCAGAAAGTATGTTTGGTCGTATTTTAGATGATGGTTTAAGAGCTTACCGTGATGAACTTATTATTTCTACAAAAGCGGGTTACTATATGTGGCCAGGTCCTTATGGTGATTTTGGTTCAAGAAAGTATTTAATGGCATCTTTAGACCAATCTTTAAAAAGAATGGGTTTAGATTATGTTGATATTTTTTATCATCACCGTTTTGATGATGGTACAGACCTTTATGAAACGATGCTTGCCTTGAGGGATATCGTTTTACAAGGTAAAGCGATTTATGTAGGACTTTCAAATTATAACAGTGAACAACTTAAGAGAGCACATCACATCTTAGATGAACTTCATGTACCTTATGTGATTACTCAGCCTTCTTATAGCATGTTAAACCGCTGGATTGAAAGAGATGGATTACTTGATACACAAGATAAACTCGGTGTGGGAACGATTTGTTTTTCAGCGCTTGCACAAGGTAAGTTAACGAATAAATATATCACGGGTATTCCAGAAGATTCAAGAGCTAAAAAAGCGCATTCGATGTGGTTAAAAGAAAAAGATATTACACCTGCACTTCAATCTATGTTAAAAGAACTAGATGCTGTTGCTAAAAAAAGAGGTCAATCAATTGCACAGATGGCACTTGCATGGGTACTCAGAAATCCGAAGATGACATCAACATTAATCTCAACTTCAAAAATCGAACAATTAGATGAAAACTTAAAAACATTAGACAATCTTTCATTTACTGAAGAAGAAATCAAAGAAATCGATCTAATCTTAAGTCATTTCTAGTCCAACACATGTTGGACTTTTTCTTTATCTATTGACGTATATAAAAAAGCATGCTATACTTAAACCGAAATTAAGGCATGCCTTAAAAAAGGAGTAGATTCTATGCTGACATGGTTTATGGGATTAGAGGTTTGGGTACAGGCATTGATCGGAACATTATTTACATGGGGACTTACCGCACTCGGTGCTTCGCTTGTATTTTTGTTTAAAAATATTGAACGTAACGTATTTAATTTAATGTTAGGATTTGCATCTGGTGTGATGATAGCAGCAAGCTTTTGGAGTTTACTAGCTCCAGCCATTGATATGGCCAATGAACAAGGTGCTATCTCATGGTTTGTCGTTGCAGTTGGTTTTGCATTAGGTGGTATTTTCTTATACCTAGCAGATAAAATTGTACCTCACATGCATTTTGGATTTAATCATGATCGTGAAGGATTACCCACAAAGTTAAAAAGAAATATATTACTTGTTTTTTCAATTACACTGCATAACATTCCAGAAGGTTTAGCAGTTGGTGTTGCTTTTGGTGCCATTCAATACATGTCTGGTGATTTAACTGCAGCAACCCTTTCTGCGATTGGACTTGCGATTGGGATTGGGATTCAAAACTTCCCTGAAGGTGCTGCAGTATCCATTCCTTTAAGACAAGAAGGGGTATCACGTACAAAAGCTTTTATTTATGGCCAAGCATCAGGCTTAGTAGAACCTGTTTCAGCCATTTTAGGAGCTATCTTAGTGACCTATGTTTCAGTCATTTTGCCTTACGCACTCGCATTTGCTGCAGGTGCGATGATTTATGTCGTTGTTGAAGAGTTGATTCCTGAAGCACAGCAAAAACAGACACCCAAAGGTGCGCATTACGCCACGTTTGGTGTTATGGTTGGTTTTATTGTAATGATGATCTTAGATGTTGCCTTAGGCTAATAAGAGGAGATTAAGGATGAATAGAGCGGAAGAGGATTATATAAAAACGATCTACGAATTAACAATTGAAAAAAAACAAGAGATGATTAAGTCGAATGAGATTGCTGATCGTTTTGGGTTTACCGACCAAAGTGTGAACGAAATGATCAAAAAATTAGAGAAAAAACATCTCGTTTCATTTGTTCCTTATAAAGGGATTTCTTTAACCAAGAAGGGAAAAGATGTTGCGATTCGTATGATTCGTGCTCACCGGATTTGGGAAGTATTTTTAACAGAAAAATTAGGTTTTTCATGGGAAAATGTGCATGAAGATGCTGAGATGTTAGAACATGCAACAAGTTCTGAAGTACTCGAGAAACTCTATCATTTTTTAGGTGAGCCTAAATATTGTCAACATGGTAACCCAATCCCCAATATCAAAGGTAAAATGGAAGATGCAATTTCTTTATCACTTGACCATTTAGAAGTAGGTCAAACATTCGAATTATTAAGAGTGATTGATCATAAAGATTTACTGATCTATCTCAACACACAACATATAAAACTTCATGACCAATTTAAAATTATTGAAAAAGATGCGTTTAATGGATTGATGAAGGTTTTATGTCAAGGTGTTGAAAAAACGATCACCATCAAAACAGCTAAAATGTTATTTGGTAAATTGATTTAAGTATAAAATGATTGAATGAAATTTTGAAAGGGGGCTAAGACATGCTAAAAGAATTTTTACAAGGGCAGGATATAAAGATATTAAAAGAATTTTTAGATGATATCCATGCACATGACTTAGCAGATATGTTTTTAGAACTAACTCAAGAAGAAAAAGATAAAGTCTATCAACTCTTGTCCAGTGAGAAACTTGCTGAGCTAGTTTCTTATCTTGAAGTTGAAGAAGCAGCAGAAGTCTTATCTGATTTTGATGTTGAAAAGCAGGTTGAACTGGTCGAAATGATGGAACCAGATGATGCTGCTGATATCATTTTGGAGTTAGATGAAGATGAACAAGAAGAACTTCTAGAAAACTTAGATGAAGATTCTGAAATTAAAGAATTAATTCAATACGATGATGATGAGACAGGTTCTGCGATGACGAACCTTTTTGTTGCTGTTTTACCAGATATGGATGTTAAGCAAGCAACAAAAAAAGTCATCAAAGAAGCAGATGAAGTTGAATCAATTAATACCATCTTCGTTGCTGATGAACAAAATCATTATGTTGGTGCAGTTGAGTTAAAGTCTTTGTTAAAGGCTAAAACACCACTAGAAATCAAAGAATTAATCGTTGATTATCCCGTATCCTATGCGAAAGATTCCATTACAAAAACGGTTCAAGCCATTCGGAATTATGGGATTTACGAAATGCCAGTTTTAAATGAAAAAAACGAGTTGCTCGGAATGATTACGTTAGATGATGCACTTGATATTTATCAAGAAGAAGCTCAAGAAGACTATGAACGTTTATCTGCACTACCTGATACTGAAGAGCATAAAAACGCATTTTTAACTGCGCTTCATCGTCTACCATGGTTACTTTCACTACTTATCATTTCATTTCCAATCGCACTTGTTACAAGACAATTTGAACATGTACTTGCCACAGTTGCTATTCTTGTTGTTTTCCAACCACTTATTTTAGACTCTGCGGGGAATGTTGCAACGCAAACACTTGCTGTTACACTTCGTATGTTATCTTCTGAAGAAAAAGGTATGGGAGTCAATGCATGGAGAGAAATATTAACCGGTGTGATTAATGGTCTCGTGATTGGTGCAATAGCCTTCATTATGACGTTCATTTTTGCAAAAGTGAACCCATCACTGACGACAGATCCCATTTTAATTAGCTTTGTTGTAGGACTATCTTTATGGTTAACTGTCATCATGGCACCCGTTGTTGCGCTACTCATACCGGTGACACTTAATCTCCTAAAAATTGACCCTGCTGTCGCATCAGGTCCTTTTATTACGACATTAATCGACGTTGCTGCTTTATTTATCTATTTCGGTTTAGCAACCTTTATGTTAGGGGGGATATAATGCTTAGAAAAGTGAATTTTAAACATAGTGATGAACAACTAAAAAAAGAAATTAAGCCAATCTTAGCCTATGATATCGCGCAATCCTATCATGAACTTGATGAAATGGAAAAAAAGAGATTGCTTCATGTTATCGGGTTAGATAAACTAACGGATATGTTTGTTGAACTGGATGTCGATGATCAACTCGATGTCTTATCTCATTTAGAAGAAGTTAGAAAAAAATCGTTATTTAGAAATATGGAATCAGATGATTTAAAAGAATTCATTGAAGATATTGATGAAGAATTAAGACCTGATATGTTTGCACTATTCTCAAAGGTTAAAGCTAAAACAATCTCTCTTTTATTAACCTATGAGGAGGATACAGCAGCATCCATTATGTCCACCGATTTTATGGTGGTTTCAGTTAATGACACAATCAAAGAAGCGACCGATCACGTCATTAAAGAATCCAGAGATCAAGACTATATTGATACCATCTTTGTAGTTGATGATGACAAACGTATCGTTGGTCTCATTGATTTAAAAGATTTGATTAGAGCACGCAGTAATTCTAGTTTATCGAAAATCATGTTTGAAGATTTCCAATTTGTATATCAAGAAGAAACCATTGAAAAAGCAATTCAAACGGTTGTTGATTACGACAGAAATGTGATTCCAGTTTTGGATTCTGATGATCATGTTATTGGGATTGTTACTGCGGATGATATCTTTGATGAAGTGTTTGAAACGGTAGAATCAGATTACCAAAAAATGGCTTTATTATCGGATCATGAATCCTCATCATCCGCATGGATCAGATCAAAACAACGCCTACCATGGTTAATGATTGCTGTTGTGTTAAATCTTTTAATCGCAAGTTTTCTTTCCATTTTTGAAGCGACATTAGCAGAAGTAACTGCGATCGTTTTATTCCAACCACTGATTTTAGGGATGGCAGGTAACATCGGAACACAAGCACTTGCTGTTACGATTTTAGGCATTCATAAAAATGAGTTTGACGGTAAAAATATTCCTAAAAACCATGTATTTAAAGAAATGATGATTGGGTTATTCAACAGTTTATTACTCGGGGTTGCTGCATTTATTTTCGTTACAGCATTCCTATCCTTTTTTCCGACACAAGACAGTCAACTCCCCTATCAAATGGGAATCGTCGTCTTTATTGCAGTTTCATTATCGATGTTTGTTTCAGCATTAATGGGTGTCTTTGTCCCCATGATTTTACATCGTTATGATCAAGATCCATCTACTGCATCAGGTCCTATTATGACAACCATTAACGATTTAGTTGCATTAGTGATTTATTTTGGTCTAGCAACACTCGCCTTTTTATGAGATATTGTGTGATTTCAAGTCACATGATAGGTAACATGTTATAATTTAATTAAATGAAGAAACGAGGTCAATGTATGGAAAACTATATCAAGATATACGAAGATTACCGCAAGAAAATTAAAGCTTACCACTATTTTGGGTGGCTTATGAGCTGGGACCAAGAAACGGAAGCTCCAGATGCATCAATTGAATATCGCACAAAACAATACCAGGTGATGGCTGAAGAAATGTATAAGATTGAATCTGCTCCTGAGTATTTAGAAGCGATTGATAAACTCTATGAAAACCTTGATCAGATTCAAGATACTGATTTTAAGACTGAAATTAAACATGCATATAAAGGATTACGTGCGATTAAGCTAGTTCCTAAAGATGAACTTATTGAACACCAAGTGTTAATTTCACAAGCTTCTCATATTTGGGCAAAAGCGAAAAACAACAATGACTTTGAAGCGTTCCGCCCAACATTGGAAAAGATTGTTGAATTTAAGAGAAACTATGTCAAATATCTAGAAACACCAGAACTCAAAGGTTACGATATTTTATTAGATGATTTTGAAGAAGGTTTTACGGTTAAAGAATATGATGCTTTCTTTAATAAACTAAAAGAAGATTTAGTTCCTTTTGTTAAAGAAGTGACATCGAGAAAACCTAAGTTTTCACGTAAATTAACCAAAGGTGTATTCCCAAGAGAAAAACAAATCAAGTTTAATCATTATTTAATTGATGTATTTGGTTATGATCGCACAAGAGGTTTACTTAAAGAAAGTGCACACCCCTTTACATCTGGTGTGAGTTCAACCGATACCCGTATTACGACACATTATTATGAAGATAATTTAACATCAGCTATTTTTTCCACGATTCATGAAATGGGTCATGCCATTTATGAAATTCAAAATGATCCTAAATATGATGATACATTCTTACATGGTGGAACCAGCTTAGGTATCCATGAATCACAATCAAGAATGTATGAAAATATGCTTGGTCGTTCATTATCGTTTTGGAAAGTACACTATCCAAAACTTGTCGAGATTTTCCCTAAAGAACTTAAAGGTGTCACAGTTGAAGAATTCCATCAATTTATTAACCGCTCTGAACGTTCTTTAATTCGCGTTGAAGCTGATGAACTTACATATGCACTTCATGTTATGGTTCGTTATGAACTTGAAAAAGGTTTAATTTCAGGTAAGATTAAAGTCAAGGATCTTCCTAAGAAATGGAATCGCATGATGTATGAATATGTGGGTGTTCGTCCAAAGACCGATAAAGAAGGTGTCTTACAAGATGTTCACTGGTCTGGTGGTATGTTAGGCTACTTCTCAACCTATGCACTTGGTTCAGCCTATGCAGCACAAATTTATAACGCAATGAATAAAGATTTAAATATTGAACAAGAACTTGAAAACAACAACATTAAAGCGATTAATGCATGGGTGAAAGAAAAGATTCATAAGTTTGCATCTTCGAAATCACCTAAGGAATTGATGTTGATTGCAACTCAAGAACCATTCAATCCACAATATTATGTCGACTATTTAAAAAATAAGTTTCAAAACTAAAGGAATGTGACATTAAAATGCTTTCTATTCGTTCTCTTTACCAGGTTGGACATGGTCCATCAAGTTCACACACGATGGGGCCAGCAAAGGCATCAGGGATTGTTAAACAGGCGTGTCCATCATGTGATCGTTTCGAGATTATGCTTTATAACTCACTCGCATTAACTGGTAGAGGGCATTTAACCGAAGAAGCGATCAAAGAGTCATTGGGAGAAACTCCCGTGACTTTTTTGACGTCATTAGATTTAACAAAGCATCCGAATACACTGATCATTAAAGGTTACGAAAACGATCAGTTAATGATTGAAAAAGAAGTCAATAGTACTGGTGGAGGTCGTATTGTTTTTGTGGGCGATGACTCTACTGAAAAACATATTTATCCGCACAAGACATTTAAAGAAATTAAAAAATATTGTAAGAGTAAACATATGGCACTTCATGATTATGTCTATGAAGTTGAAGGTGAAGAGATTAAAGTCTTTTTAGAAGAGATTTGGGAAGCGATGAAATCATCGATTATTAGAGGGATTGCTACACATGGTGTTCTACCAGGACCTTTAAAGATGAAAAGAAAAGCACCAGAACTTTATAGTAAGCTAAAAGCAACCGATGTCCCTGAACTTGTTGAAAATAGATTAGTCGCAAGCTATGCATTCGCGGTATCTGAAGAAAATGCGGGTGGGGGTATGATTGTGACAGCACCAACGTGTGGTGCATGTGGTGTTTTACCTGCTGTTTTATACTACATGCACGAAAAACATCATTTTATCTCGAAGGAAAGAATCATTAATGGGTTAGCGGTTGCTGGTTTAATCGGAAATATCATTAAACATAACGCATCCATCTCTGGTGCAGTTGCAGGATGTCAGGCAGAAGTGGGAAGTGCATGTTCGATGGCTGCTGCAGCACACGCAACACTCTTTAATCTTTCCATGGATCAAATTGAATATGCTGCAGAGATTGCCATGGAACATCACTTAGGATTAACCTGTGATCCCGTGAACGGCTACGTTCAAATTCCATGTATCGAAAGAAATGCAGTTGCAGCACTTCGCGCCATTGATGCATGTGGTTTAGCTTACTTTTTAACCGATTCAAGAAAGATCTCATTTGATATGGTTGTACAAACGATGTATCAAACAGGACTTGATATGCATCAGTCCTATAAAGAGACTTCGCAAGGTGGTTTAGCATATTACTTCAAGGAGGAAGACGATGTTAACTGTTGGTAGCAGATTTATAGGTGAATCCATTGATGTGGATTACCTCGGACAAGGGATTGTCAAGCACGAAGAGTTAGTCATCTTTGTTAAAGGAATGCTTTCTGGTGAAGTTGCAGAAATTGAAATTAAAACACTGAAAAAGCGCTTTGCTGAAGGAAAAATAGTGAAAATAGTTAAACCTTCTTTATCGCGTAGAGAAGGTGTAACCAATGTTTTAGGTAGTATGGATTTATATCATATGAAAGATGAAGATCAGTTGAAATGGCAAACCAAATTAACAGAAGATACCATCTTAAAAATTGCGGGTATCAAGGTTGAAACTGAGCGTATTTTAACCGATCATAAGTTTATCAGATACCGCAATAAATCGGTATATCATGTGATGGATAAAGATAACATCACGCTCGGTTTATATCATGAAGATGGTAGAGGCCTGATGCGTGTAGCAGATTTTTTACTCGCTGATGAACTCACAAATCATCTCGTTAAAGTGATTCATCAAAGTGAAGTAAAAGTTGATTTTCTATCACTTAAAAACATTGCATTTAGAACGAATGAAAAAAAGGAAGCTTTGGTGACATTGGTTGCCACGAAAGCTTCATTTAAAGGATTAACACAATTAATTCAAGTACTTAAAAAAGAACCATCAGTGATTGGTATTACGCTCAATATTAAAGATGATGTACGTAAAATACTAGGTACAACATCACATCTTTTATATGGAACAGAGACGATCGATGAAACGTTGGGAGATTTGATATACCCCGTAACGGATCAATCATTTTTTCAAATTAATGTTCCAGTCATTGTGAAAGCATACGATGTGATTAAATCTTCAATGAAGCCTCAAAAGAAAGTGATTGATGCCTATAGTGGTGTAGGTACGATTGGATTTTATTTAGCATCTAAAGCCAAAGAGATGATCATGATTGAATCAAATTCAGATGCCTTTAAAATGTCAGAACGTATGAAAGAAACGTATGGAATCAATCATGTATCGTTGATTCAAGGACGAGCTGAGGTTGAGATCAAAAACATTGATGGTGATATTTTAGTGATCGATCCACCAAGAAATGGATTGATGCCAGAACTGGTTACATCGATGATTGAAAAGCCATTTGAAGAAGTTTATTATGTCTCCTGCGATTTAAAAACATTAGCTAGAGATTTAAGTTTGTTAAAAGATACATATAACATTCAAAAAGTTTATCCCATTCGCATGTTTCCACAAACAACCGAATGTGAAACATTAGTGATTTTGCACCAAAAGAAATAAAACGCCAAACGGCGTTTATTTTTTTAGGTCAAGGATCAGTTGATCAATATCTTCTTTGGTTGTGCGATAGGTTGTTACAAGACGAATCATTTGTTTATCCTTGAGATCTTGCCAGATTTCAAAGGTGTATGTTTTCTTTAATTGTTCAATTTTTTCTTTTTTAAGGGTAATAAATTGTTGGTTTGTAGGTGTCTCATTAAACTGTAAACCAATAGATTTGAGTTGGCTGATGAGATAAGATGACATTTGATTTGCATGTCTTCCAATTTCATAGAAAAGATCATTTTCAAATAAACCTTCGAACTGCATACCGACTAAAAAGCTTTTCGCAAGTAGTCCACCTTGTTGTTTCATCGAATATCTAAAATAATCATCCATAAATGCATGTTTCGTGATGACAGCTTCTCCCAATAAAGCACCATTTTTAGTACCACCAATATAAAAGATATCGGTGAGGTTGACCATATCATCAAGTGTTAAATCATTTTCTTTTGATGTTAATGCAACTCCCAAACGTGCACCATCTACAAAAAGGTACATGTTTAATTTTTGACAAACCTCATAGATTGCTTGAAGTTCTTTTTTTGAATAAATGAGTCCTGTTTCAGTCGCTTGTGAAATATAAACCATCTTAGGCTTAACCATATGTTCATCTGTAAATGTTTGATAAGCCTCATCAATCTGCTGTGCATCTATTTTTCCATCATGTGTTGGAAGACTGATGATTTTGTGACCTGTTTGTTCAATCGCACCTGTTTCATGGACTTCGATATGACCGGTTGCTGCAGATATGACAGCTTCAAATGGTTTTAAAAGATGTGAGATGACGATTTTATTGGTCGATGTTCCACCGCTCATAAAATGCACATATACCGGTGTCTTGATGTGTTTTTGAATCACATCTTTAGCATGTTTTGAATGCAGATCCATGCCATAGCCTAAATGTGCTTCGTTTTGATATGTCACTAATCTTTCAATCAGTTTTGGATGTGCAATATCGTTATAGTCGTTTCTAAAATGTATCATAGGATTACCTCTCATTACTTAAAATTATAACATAAAAAAATAACAGAAGAACGCATCTTCTGTTAACCTCTTACAAATGGATTGAATTTTTTCTCGTGTCCGATATCTGTAGGTTTTCCATGTCCTGGATAAACTAAGACATCTTCATCAAAAATCTGATACATACGTTTAATGGATTGATAGATCACTTGAGGATCGGATAAAGGAATATCTGTTCTTCCAATACTTTGAAAGAAGAGGGTATCTCCTGAAAAAAGGATGTTATCAACGTGTAAAACGGTGCTACCTTCGGAATGTCCTGGAGTTTCATAAATCGAAAAAACATGTCCGATGGCTTCAAAGGTTTCAAGATCATGTACCCAAACATCAACAGGAATCTCATAACCAATTTGATTATAACTTGATTTACCCATCCAAATGCGATCTTTATGTGGTGCATAGACTATGCATCCAAAAAGGTCTTTGATTTGTTTTACACCACCCACATGATCAGGATGACCGTGTGTGAGATAGATAGCTTCAATATTTAATTCATGTTTTCTAATATATTTGAGCACTTCGTCACTTTCGTAACCTGGATCAATGATCAGTGCTCTGTTTTCTTCGCTAATGATATAACAGTTACTTCTTAAACTGCCTAGCTGAAAACGGATTATTTCCATATTCATCACCTGTTGCATTATAACATATTTTTCTAGTTTGCCAAGACTTTGTTGCTCGTTACTTATTAGTAAGCGTTATCTTATATCATCTTTCATGCAAAATAGAATCTTTTTAAGTATAATGAGGGTGCTTAAGGAGATGATTTTATGAAAATAGCAAAACAATATACAGAACTCATTGGTAAGACTCCACTTTTAAGAATGTCAAATGTTGAAAAAATGTTTGATTTACATACTGAACTTGTTGGAAAACTTGAACAACATAACCCGCTTTCGAGTGTGAAAGATCGATTAGCTTTAGCGCTTATCGAATCCATTGAACATACAGTTGGTGTAACAAAGAACACGCATTTTGTAGAACCGACATCAGGAAACACTGGTATTGGGCTAGCATTTATCTGTGCATCAAGAGGATATAAATTAACACTCATTATGCCAGAAACCGTTTCTAAAGAAAGGGTTCAAATTGTTAAAGCATTAGGAGCTGATGTTATTTTAACAGAAGCTGCTTTAGGCATGAAGGGTTCGATTCAAAAAGCAAACGACATGAAAGCATTAGATGCACATGTTGTTATTCCGATGCAGTTTGAGAATAAAGCAAATCCTGAAATGCATCGAAAAACAACAGCTTTAGAAATTTTAGAAGATACAGATGGTCAAGTTGATTACTTTATCGCAGGTGTTGGTACAGGAGGTACGATCACGGGTGTGGGTGAAGTTTTAAAGAAGCATAACCCAAACGTTAAAATCATCGCAGTTGAACCAACTGATTCTCCTGTTTTATCAGGAGGAAAGCCAGGTCCTCATAAGATTCAAGGAATTGGTGCGGGATTTATTCCTGAAGTTTTAAATATGAACGTGATTGATGAAATCATTCAAGTGACCAATGATGAAGCTTTTGATGGTGCAAGATTACTTGCTAAAACAGAAGGTGTCTTTGCTGGGATTTCATCTGGAGCTATCTTACATGCAGCCATTCAAGTTGCCAAAAGAAAGGAAGCGGAAGGTAAACGTATTGTCTTTATCGTATGTGATACAGGCGAACGCTATTTATCAACCCCACTTTATAACCTATGATGAAATGTACAGTAGAAGATGTTAGATCAGCTAAACAGTTTGATCCAGCAGCACCCAATTGTGTAATGATCTATTTTACATACCCAGGTGTGATCGCGTTACGTAGACACAGAAGAGCACATCGTCTTTGGAAAAAAGGATTTAAGAATCTAGCGCGATGGATAAGTTATCGTACGCGAAGAATTACAGGGATTGATATTCATCCAGCTGCTCAAATCGGTCATGGTGTTTTTATCGATCATGGGATGGGTACCGTTATTGGGGAAACTGCAGTCATTGATGATAACTGCGTTTTATACCATGGTGTTACTTTGGGGGCGAATACGTTCGAAAAAGTGGATCGCCATCCGAAATTAGGGAAAAATGTCATCGTTTATGCGAACGCGACCATTTTAGGTCCCATTCACATTGGTGACCACAGTGTGATTGCTGCAGGTGCTGTTGTTTTAAAAGATGCACCAGCTTATAGTAAATTAATTGGTGTTCCTGCTCATAAAAATAACGCAAAATAGAGTTATTTAGTTATATAAAATAGGAGATTTATGAGATTAATAACTTATTGTTACTTCACAATGTAATACAGATTAGTAAAGTAATCTTATGAGTGTTTTAACTACATGCTTTTCTTACACATAATTATTCCATGAATTGACAAAAACATAAATTTTTGTTATCATTAGTTGAGCTTTTAGGAGGGTATTATGAACTGGGCAGATATTTTAATTATTATCGTTACCATTCTCTTGATTGGTACTGTATTATTACAACAATCTCAAGACGACATTAAAGATGCATTTAGTGGTGAAAAATCAGAATTATTCAAAAACCGTAAATCACGTGGACTTGAATTATTCTTAGTTAGATCCTCTGCAGTGCTATCTGTTTTGTTGATTGTTCTAGCTGTTATTTCAAACAGACTACACTAATCTAAGAATCTTATGAAAACCAAGTGTTTCTACGGAAACGCTTTTTTCATCAAAGGGGTACTATGCAACGTTATTTTCTTCCAGAACTGAAGAGTAAAGAAATTACTGGATTAGATGCACATCACATCATGAAAGTGATGCGTATGACATCCGGTGAGAAGATCATCGTCTGTTCAGATAGACGCTGTTTTTTAGCAACTCTAGAGATTTCAAATGGACGTGTATTCTATGAACTTAGCGATGAATTAAAGGAAGAAAAAGATCCGGAAATTACACTTTTCCAAGGACTACCCAAACATCCCAAAACAGAATCTGTTGTTAAATATGCAACACTCTTTGGAGCATCTAAAATCACTTTTGTACCGATGATGCGAAGTATCGCAAAATCGGATAATGAAGCCAATAAACTTAAGCGTATGGAACTTATTGCTAAAGAAGCTTCCGAACTTGCACACCGGTTTGATGTTCCTAAAATAAGTTTTGAATCCTCATTAAAAAAGATTGATTGGACATCTTTTGATGTCATTTTATTAGCAGATGAAAATGAAAAAACAATGACTTTACCTGAGGTGCTACCCTCAGTTTTAAACACCATGAACATCGCACTTATCATTGGTCCTGAAGGGGGTATTGCTGATCAAGAAAGAGATTATCTTGAATCGGTTGGTGCACGTTTCGTCTCTTTAGGTAAACACATTTTACCAACAGAACTCGCAGCACTTTACGCCCTCACCTATCTCTCGTTAAAAAACTTTAAAACATTTTGACAAAAGTAGAAAAATGCTATATAATGGATGAGGCTAATGAATCTCAGCGTGGAAGGAGGGCAGACTATGCCTAAAACAATCGTTCGCGAAAAAGAAACAATCGAAGATGCTTTACGTCGCTTTAAACGTGATGTTTCTAAGTCAGGAACTCTCCAAGAAGCACGCAGACGTGAGTTCTACTTAAAACCTTCAGTAGAACGCAAAGAACGCCAACGCGCAGCACGCTCTAAAAAGAAGTAAAGTACAAAATCGCACCTCAGGGTGCGTTTTTATATCGCATTTGACTGAAAAAAGGACATTCCGTGCTTTTTTCTTTTTGTCTCTATGGTATAATGAATACACGATAAGGAGCGGATTTAATGAAATTAAATCAACAAATTCATCATGCAGAAGCGATCGCAAGGCTCGTTGGTGTTCAAGATCGTAACCTCTTGGTTTTCAAGCAATATTTAGGAATTGTCGTTTCCGTCAATGGTTCTGAGATTATCACAGATGCTAAAAAGGAACAAATTCCATTGCTGGAAGCTATTTTTGCTGTTTTAATTGAACTTGCTGAACATCAAGTCCAGTTATCTGAACGCGATGTCATGTATATCATTAAACTTGCAGAAAAAGATGAACTTGAAGGTGTCTTCGAACTTTACAAAAACCGTAAACGCATTTTGATAAATGATCAAGGCCGTTCCATCTATCCGAAAACATTTAATCAAAAGACCTATGTCGATGCCATTACTCATTATGATTTAGTGTTTGGTGTTGGTCCTGCAGGTACAGGTAAAACATATTTAGCTGTGGCACAAGCCGTGGCAGATTTAAAAAACAATATCGTAAAAAAACTTGTTTTGACACGACCTGTTGTTGAAGCTGGTGAGAATTTAGGGTTTTTACCAGGTGACTTAAAAGAAAAAGTTGACCCTTATTTAGTACCACTCTACGATGCACTTTATGAAATGTTAGGCACACAAACAACATTGTCTCTTATGGAAAAAGGTGT
Source organism: Tenericutes bacterium RIFOXYA12_FULL_35_10 (assembly GCA_001830045.1). GTDB lineage: Bacteria > Bacillota_I > Bacilli_A > Acholeplasmatales > Acholeplasmataceae > Peloplasma. Next base: position 61,693 of record MIDA01000105.1, read on the forward strand.
CATTGAAATCGCACCACTTGCTTACATGAGAGGACGCACCTTAGAAAATGCGTTTGTCATTTTAGATGAAGCACAAAATACAACAAAAGTACAAATGAAGATGTTTTTAACACGTTTAGGATTCGCATCTAAAATGGTGATCACAGGAGACCCAACACAATCCGATCTGCCGAGAGGTATTCCATCAGGTTTAAATCAAGCATTACAACTTTTAGATCATTTAGATGATATTAAAATTGTAACGTTTGACAAACTTGATGTGGTTAGACATCCACTCGTTCAACGTATTCTTGAAAGGTATGAATCTAATGAAAACTAATTTGTTTAATCAAACAGAACACGATATTAAACCTTATAAAAAATTGATGAAACGCATCTTCAAACACGTGAAAGAAAAACAATCTATGCAAATCGTTTTTGTTTCACAAGAAGAAATTCATCGTCTGAATCTCACATATCGACAGATTGACCGTCCAACGGATGTCTTAAGTTTTCCAAATGATGATCTAGAAGATAAGTCTTTAGGTGATATTTTTATCTCCATCGAACAAGCGATGAAACAAGCTGAAGACTATGGTCATGGATTAGATCGTGAAATGGGCTTTTTAGCAGTCCATGGTTATCTTCACCTAAAAGGTTATGATCATCATACCCCTGAAGAAGAAAAAGAAATGATTCAACTTCAAGAAGATATTTTGAAGAAAGCAAAACTGGAAAGGATGAAAGCATGAAACCCAATCTAAATGAAGCACTTCGTGCAAGAGATAAAGCTTATGTACCTTACTCAAAGTTTAAGGTAGGTGCAGCCATTGAATTAAAAGACGGAAAAATCATACATGGTGCAAACATTGAAAATGCATCGTTTGGTTTGACATGTTGTGCAGAAAGAAATGCTTTATTTTCTTTGATTAGCCAAGGTTATAAGAAAGAAGATATCGTTTCAATCACGATCGTTGCTAACGACCATGGTCCTGTATCACCGTGTGGTGCTTGCCGCCAAGTGATGCATGAACTGATGCCTAGAAATACGAAAGTCTATTTAGCAAACACTAAAGGAGAAATCAAAGAAACATCAACCGATGAACTTCTTCCTTATGCGTTTGTTTTAGATGAAAAACCACATGAATAACCATCGTTCGGGGTTTGTAGCCATCGTAGGTCGCCCCAATGTCGGTAAATCAACGCTCATTAACGCACTGATTGGTGAGAAAATAGCGATTATGAGTCCAAAACCTCAAACAACCAGACATCGCATCATGGGTGTGCTTACGAAAGAAAATTATCAAATTACATTTGTAGATACACCAGGTCTTCATAAGGGAAAAGATTTATTAAATAAAACCATTGATAAAATCGCCGTTTCTGCCATCTCTGATGTCGATATCATTTTATATGTCGTTGATCGTCCTAAAAATGAGGAAAATGATTATATCCTTCATTATTTTAAAGAAGCAGACGTTCCCGTTTTTCTAGCGATTAACAAAATCGATTTACTACCTTCTAAAGCCGCGATTGATAACATCATCTTAAGTTATATCAATGCTTATCCTTTTGAAGGTGTCATTCCGATTTCTGCAAAAGATAAAACACACATTGATAAGATTGAAGAATTGATTGTTCCATTATTATCAGAAGGTCCACGCTTTTTCCCAGAAGAGATGAAATCAGATCAAACTGAAGAAAAACTGATGAGTGAACTCATTAGAGAAAAGATTTTATATCACACCGAACAAGAAGTACCGCATGCGGTTGCTGTTGTGATTGAATCTTTAACTGAAAATGAGGAATTAAACACCATTGATGTTTCAGCGCTCATTATCGTCGAAAGAACCACTCAAAAACAAATTTTGATTGGCAAAGGCGGCGAGAAGATGAAAAAGATTGGTATGGAAGCACGCAAAGAAATTAATCAATTGCTTCACACCAAAATTCATTTAACATTATGGATTAAGGTTAAAAAAGATTGGAGAAATCGACCAGGCGACTTAAAGTCATTTGGTTTTTCTGAGGACGTTTAATGGAAGGTATGATTTATAAGGTCCAACCTTATCAAGAACATGGTAGATTGTGTTTTACTTATACCGAGAAGGGTAAAGTCACTTTATATGCACAAGGTGCACAAAAAGTGAATCATGCAAACCGTATTCTTGCTCAGTTTTTAACAAAAATTAGTTTTAAAGAAGGAACTAAAAGTTTTCTACCACTTCAAGAAGCAGCAATCATCAATGATTACCAACACTTAAAACTTGATTATAAAAAGACACAAGCTGCAGCTTTAATGCTTGAGATCATTGATAAAGTTGTTGTTGAGAATGCAAATCATGGTTTGATTTATCATGAATTATGTCTTGCGCTTGATGCGAAATCAGTTGAAGTAAGTTCTTTATCATTTGCAATTAAAATGATGCAAGAACTTGGTTATGGATTATCTTTAAAACCTGATGGTAGAAAAGTCAAAGGTGTTTCGATTTCTAAGGGTGTTTTAATCTATCAAGATGAAGATGAACCCATTGATTTAGAGACAAAAGATGCTGTAACGCTTTTAAAACTTTCAGTCATGCCTTATGATCAACTTGACCTAGAAATACTTGATTTAAATCAAATAAAAGAATATACTTCAAAATACTATAGCTATCATTTACAAACAACATTAAAAAATCTACAATAGACATGAAAAGGATGTGCTCACATGGTAACACTCGAACAGATTGTCCAATATGCCAAATCGACAGGATATATCTTTCAAGGTAGCGAACTCTACGGTGGCTTAGCAAACACCTGGGATTACGGTCCCCTTGGAAGCTTATTAAAAAAGAATATTAAAGAAGCGTGGATCAAAAAATTCCAACGCGAAAATCCCTATAACGTACTTTTAGATAGTTCGATTTTAATGAACTCCGAAGTGTGGAAAGCATCAGGTCACGTGGGAGGGTTTTCTGATCCACTGACAGAATGCAGAAGTTGTAATAACCGCTTTAGAGCAGATAAACTGATTGAAGATCATGATCAAAATATTCATCCTGATGGATGGAAGACAGATCAGATGTATCAATATTTAGTTGAACACAAAGTAGCTTGTCCTAATTGTGGAAAATCAGATTGGTTACCCATTCGTGCATTTAACATGATGTTTCAAACGCATCAAGGTGTTGTTTTAGAACAAGCCAATCAAATTTATCTACGTCCTGAAACCGCACAAGGTATTTTTATTCAGTTTAAAAATATTCAACGTACGACACGTCGAAAAGTGCCCTTTGGTGTTTGCCAAGTCGGCAAATCATTTAGAAATGAAATTACGCCCGGGAACTTCATTTTTAGAACAAGAGAATTTGAACAAATGGAACTCGAGTTTTTCGTGAAACCAGGTACAGAATTAGACTGGTTTAAATATTGGAAACAGTTTTGTATGGATTGGTTGTTATCACTTGGTTTGAAATCAGAAAACTTAGTCTTTGACGATCATAAACCTGAAGCGTTATCGCATTATTCGAATGCAACAACCGATATTAGATACCGTTTCCCATGGGGCTTTGATGAGCTCTGGGGGATTGCGTCGCGTACAGACTATGATTTAAAGGCACATCAAAACCATTCGGGTGAAAACATGACGTATTTAGATCCGGATACCAATGAAAGATATCTGCCTTACGTCATTGAACCATCTGTGGGTGTAGAAAGATTGATTTTAGCCTTTTTAACACAAGGTTATGATGAAGAAACACTTCCTTCAGGTGATATCAGACAAGTGCTTCATATTCACCCACAACTCGCACCTTATAAAGCAGCAATCTTACCACTTATGAAAAAAGATCATAGTGAAAAAGCATTTGAAGTTTATCAAATGCTTGCTAAATATGTTGATGTCACTTATGATGAGACACAAAATATTGGTAAGAGATACCGTAGACAAGATGCGATTGGAACATATTTATGTATCACAATCGATCATGATACGATGAACGATCAAACGGTAACTGTTAGAAATCGTGATACGATGGAACAGGTCAGAGTTGCTATTAATGATTTAAGAAGCTATATTGAAAAAGAAATTGCATTTTAAACGATAAGGAGGGCGACCATGGATGATAAACTCATTGAACTGATAAATGAGAAAACGTCAATCGTTGATTTAGTTAGCGAGTTTGTCAGTCTGCAGAAACGCGGTAAAAATTTTGCCGGTTTATGCCCATTCCATCAAGAAAAAACACCAAGTTTTTTCGTTTCACCGGAAAAAAACATTTGTAAATGTTATGGATGTGGTGAAGGTGGATCGCCAATTAACTTCTTAAGAAAGATTAAAAACATCTCATTTGAAGAAGCAGCTCATGAACTTGCAGAAAAAGCTGGTATTGAAGTTAAAGAAAAAAAGGTCAAAAAAGATCCTTATGAAACATTCTATGCTTTAATGAACGAAGTTGCGTCCTTCTATGAGTTTAATTTAAAACACAGTGAAAAGGGTATAGATGCTGTTAACTACCTTTATCAAAGACAACTTGTTGATGAACAGATTAAACATTTCAGACTAGGTTTAGCACCTAGCTTTGGTAATACGATTTATCAACTGTTGAAAAATAAAGGTTATCAAGTGTCAGACATGATCAAATGTGGTGTTGTTAAACAAAATGATCAAGGCGAGTATTACGATCTTTTTGCAGATAGAATCACATTTCCGATTACAGATCCTAAAGGAAGAGTCGTTGGCTTTTCTGGGCGAACAATGAATCCTAAAGAAACTGTGAAATACATGAACAGCCCTGAAACCATCATCTTTAAAAAAGGTTTATTGCTCTATCATTTTTATGAAGCATTACCAGAGATTAGAAAAGAAAAACAAGTGATTTTATACGAAGGTTTCTTTGATGTCATCAGTTCTTATGCAGCAGGGATGAAACATGGTGTAGCAACCATGGGAACATCGCTTACGAAAGAACAAGCTAAACTCATTAAAAGTGTATCACCATCGCTAATCATCGCCTATGATGGTGATAGTGCGGGGTTAAAAGCTGCAGATCACGCTATCCCTGTTTTAGAAAAAGAAGGTTTAAAAGTTGAAGTATTAACGATACCAGAAAAAATGGATCCAGATGACTTCATTAAATCTTATGGTCCTGAAGCCTATGAAAAACTTTTTGGTGAATATACTGAAGATATGTATCAGTTCAGGTATCGTTATTATCGAATGGGTAAAAACTTATCGAATGCAAATGACTTAAAGGAATATAAAAAAGCAGTGATGCAGATGATTCAATTATCTGATCCATCGATTAGAGCATATTATATCCAAAGATTATCGACTGAATTTAATATTCCCATGTCAGAGTTAGATACGTCTAAACCAAGAGTGGTTGTAAACGAGCCTAAGATACCGACAAAGGAAAGACCAAAAACACTTAATCGATATGAAAAAGCAGAACGTTACTTAATACTCGCCATGCTCAAATCACGACAATATGCTAAACTTGCCCAAGCTCAATTAAAATCAACTGATTTTGCAAATGCAATAACTGCAACCATTCGACTAAAGATTGAGCATTATTATGATGAGCATCTAGAATTCTTGGTTGAAGATTTCTTAGATACACTTACCAACGAGCAACGTGAACTTATGGAACAAGACATCCTTAAGGATACACTTTGGAAGAATGGAACTATGTTTGACGAGAAAGATATTAAAGATTATATTTTTCTTGTATTAGAAGCAAATGATAAACGCAGATTAGATGAACTTAATATGCGTATTCAAAATATTGAAGAATACAATGAAGAGCTGACGAAAGAACGAGATGAACTCTTACTTCGTTTGCGCCATAATAATAAGGAGGATTGACATGGACCGTGAAAAAATCATTGCCCAACTGATCAAGAAAGCAGGAAAAGACAAATTTCTTAGTCAGGAAGATGTCATTCAATATGCCGACCCAAACAGCGAAGACTATTTTGAAATTGAACGTGCATTATTAAATGAAGACATCGATATCATCATTAACGATGAAATTGAAGAAGAGGAGGAAGAATTCAAGCCTGAAGTCCTAGCCATTGAAGAGGAAGAGGAAGAAGAAGCTGAATTCGACTTAGAAGATGTTGAACCAGATGATCTTTCTTTGTCAGGTCTTGAAGTTGAAGAAGAAGAACTCATCAACATAGAATCGATTGCATCGTCAATAAAAATTGATGATCCAGTGCGTATGTATTTAAAAGAAATTGGTCAAATCCCCCTACTTAATCAAGAAGATGAAAAGAAATATGCAGTTGCAGTTTTTGAAGGAAGATTTGCTAAAGAACAGCTTGATGAATATGAAGCTGGTCGTCTTGAACTAAATGAATCTGATGTTGAAGATTTATCTAAAGTTGTTCGTAAAGCACATAATGCCAAAAACAAACTCGTTGAAGCGAACTACCGTTTGGTTGTTTCTATCGCGAAACGTTACGTTGGACGTGGTCTTTTATTCTTAGATTTAATCCAAGAAGGTAACATGGGTTTAATGCGTGCAGTTGATAAGTTTGATTACGAAAAAGGATTTAAGTTTTCAACGTATGCAACATGGTGGATTCGTCAAGCAATCACCCGTGCTGTAGCAGACCAAGCAAGAACGATTCGTATTCCTGTTCATATGGTTGAAACCATTAATAAGATGATTCGTATTCAACGTCAACTCATTCAAGATTTAGGTAGAGAACCTTCTTTAGAAGAAATCGCATCTAAAATGGGAATTACACCAGAAAAAGTCCAAAATATTCAACGTATTGCCAAAGAACCTATTTCATTAGAAGCACACGTTGGTGAAGAAGAAGATTCTTCATTAGGTGATTTCATTTCAGATCCAAACGCATTGACACCACATGAATATATGCTTCAAGAAATGGTCAAACAAACCTTAGATGAAGTTTTAGAAACATTGACTGATCGTGAAGAGAAAGTGCTTCGCCTACGTTATGGCTTATTTGACGGTAAGAATCATACCCTAGAAGAAGTTGGACGTGAATTTGGTGTTACCAGAGAACGTATTCGTCAAATTGAAGCCAAGGCTTTACGTAAGCTTAGAAGTCCATCAAGACAAAATAAGCTTCGTGAATTCTATTATGGCAAGAAATAAAAGGATTGATTTCCTTGCATCACTTTTAAAGGGATATCATACCGTGTTAGACGTTGGTTCTGATCATGGGTATGTTTTAGAAGAAGCTTTTAAAAATGGTTATATCCAAAAAGGGATTGCATCTGATGTAAGAGAAATGCCTTTAGAAAGATCAATGAAAACATTAAAAAACTATCCGGTAAGAGGGATCTTGTCGGATGGTTTTTTGGCTATTGATGAAACCTTTGATGCAGCTGTTGTTGCGGGTATGGGCGCTTATTTAATTGCTGAATTGATGGAGCATGCACCGCTTCATGATGCTGTTTATATCTTACAAGCTAATGATAAACATGAGCATTTAAGAAGAAGATTAAATGAGCTTGGTTTTTTAATTAAAGATGAATATATCGTACATGACAAATTCTTTTATATCATTATGATCGTTCAAAGAGGAAATCAACACTTAACTGATGAAGATCTTTATCTTGGACCATATCTAAAGCATAAGGCAGAAGCTATTCCTTTTTATGAAAAAAAACTTCAATTACTTAAAGATATTATCCATAAATCAACAGATGATCGTGAGCACGAATTAAAGCAAGAAATCGCATATTTAGAACTTTGTTTACCAAAAAAAGGTTCAAAAGAATAATATTCTTTACAACCCTAGCTATTTGGGGTAGAATTATCATTGTAACTGTTCGCTTAGGAGGAACTCATTTTGAAAGAATATCAAACACTACAAAAGCTTGATCGCTCATTGCAAGCATTCCGTTTATCGGGCGTTTATAAACGTTCTCAGACCAAATTATCAGATGCAGACATCATGGTCATGTTTTGTGTTGCATTTTGTGATACCAATCAACGTTTAAAATTAACGGATGTCGCTAAGACATTACGTGTGACACTGCCCGCAGTGACACATAAAGTCAACGATTTAGTTGAAAAGAAATATTTAGAAAAAGAAACTTCAGCAAAAGATTTACGTGTCACCTACATCAGATTAACTGAAGAAGGTAAACAGTTTGTTGAAACCATTAGAGACGATTATTATCAACCTTTAAAATCACTCGTTGATTATTTAGGTGAAGAAGATACAAAGAATTTAATGCGCATCTTAGATAAGATTAGTGCAATGGGGAAAATCGCCTAATTTTGATTTAAGATGAAAAGAGGGATAGTTTGCTTAAAACGTTAAAATATTTAAAGCCATACCGTTTTGGTGTGGCGCTTGTTTTTACTTTGGTTGCACTCCGTGCATTTTTAGATCTTTTACTGCCTACTTTACTTGGTAAAATTGTGAGTGAAGGTTTAGGACTTGGTGAAGTTGTGAGTGATCCTAATTTGGAACGCATTTTTTATTATGCTGCTTTAATGTTAGGTGCGACCATCATCAGTATCGTGATTACCATTTATGGTGGTTATTTAGAATCTAAAATATCTGCTGGATTTGCTAAAAACATAAGAAGAGCTGTTTATGAAAAGATTGAATCCTTCTCACTTCGCGAGATGGATCATTTTACGACATCTTCATTGATTACAAGAACAACCAATGACATTCAACAACTTCAAGGAATTGTTCATATGATGCTTCGTATGATCATCTTAGCGCCACTTCTAGCTGTCGGTGCAGTGACATTTTCGATCATGCAAAATCCAACGTTATCGATGGTTTTAGTGGCATCAATCGCAGCACTTATTACAATGCTTGTGATTGTGTTTTCGATCGTCATGCCAAAATTTCAACTTGTTCAATTACTCGTAGATAAATTAAACTTAGTTACACGAGAAAACTTAACGGGTTTGCGTGTCGTTAGAGCGTATAATACCCAAGAATATCAAGCTAAACGTATTGATGATGCGTCCATGGAATCCATGAGATTAAACATCTTTGTTAACCGCGTATCGTCCATTATGTGGCCATTTATGGGTCTCATTATGGGTGTTACGAGTTTAACGATTGTTTATTTAGGTGCACGATTCTTTGTGGGTTTAAACGGGTTTTCTCCTGCATCTTTAATGGCACTCATGCAGTATGCAATGAGAGCGATTATGGCATTTATGTTTATGTCATTTATTTTCGTGAGTATTCCTAGAGCATCCATTTCTGCGAAACGTATTATGGAAGTTTTAGAAATGGATAATCAAATTAAAGATCCGGTAAATCCAGTGACTTTACCTGAAAAAATTGTAGGAAACATTGAATTTAAAGATGTTTGTTTCCAATACCCAGATGCACAAGAACCTGTGTTATCCCATATATCATTTAAAGTGAAAGCTGGCTCTACAACGGCATTTATCGGTTCAACAGGTTCAGGTAAATCAACACTCATTAATTTAATTCCACGCTTTTATGAATGCAGTTGTGGAACGATTACTATCGATGGTATCAACATTAAAGAAATGACACAACAAGACCTTCATGGCTTAATCGGTTATGTGCCACAAAAAGGAATTTTATTTGGTGGAACCATTAGAGAAAATATTTTGTTTGCTGAACATGCAGATCCAAATGCATTGGAAGAAGCTGCAGAAATAGCACAAGCCCATGATTTTATTTCTGAAATGGAAGATGGTTATGACCATAACATTGCTCAGGGTGGAACAAACGTATCTGGTGGACAACGTCAACGCTTATCGATTGCGAGAGCAATTGCTAAAAAACCACCGATTTATATTTTCGATGATTCTTTTTCAGCACTTGATTATAAAACAGACCAAAAGTTAAGAAGAATGCTCAATGAAAGAGTCACTTCGACAAAACTGATTGTTGCACAACGTATTAATACCATTAGACATGCCGATCAAATCATCGTTTTAGATGTAGGAACGATTGTTGGTATGGGTACGCATGATGAACTCATGAAGACCTCCAAGGTTTACCAAGAAATTGCATCGTCACAACTTTCGAAGGAGGAACTCGCATGAACCAAGATCGCGCAAAAACTTCTTCGCAAGATGAAAAACCCATATTAAGAGGTCCTCGTGGTATGACCTATATGGGTAAACCTCAAGACTTTAAAGGCACGATGAAAAAATTACTTCGGTATTTACGCCCTTATGCATTCCAAGTGATTGGTGCCGGTATAATGGCAATTACTGCAGCCTTACTTTCTGTTTTAGGACCTTGGTTTCTAGGTTTGATTACATCTGAGGTTGCAAGAGCATATCAAGCGGCAAATGGTGTTTTTGAAAGTATTGAATTTGGTTTAATCCATATTATATGGGGAATCAATGTATCTATTGGTGAACTCGCATTAATCATTGTTGGTGTTCATGTGCTATCTGCTGGATTTAACTACCTACAATCATTCTTACTGATTGGGATGACACAGCATTTAACCTATGGTATGCGTAAAGAGTTATCAGCAAAAATCAATCGACTTCCCTTAAAATATTTTGATAATCAACAGTTTGGTGATCTCTTAGGACGTGTCACGAATGACGTTGAAACGATTAATACAACCCTAACGCAAAGTATTGCAGAAATATTTAGATCGATCGCATTAATTATTGGTATTTTCGCAATCATGATTTTCTTAAGCTTATCTTTAACTGCAGTCGCTTTAGTAACAACCATTTTATCGTTTATTGCAGTGAGAAAATTTGTTAAACTCTCGCAAGGATACTTTAGAAAACAAGCAAGTTCATATGGTGAACTTGCAGGTCATATTGAAGAGACTTATAGTGGTCAAACAGTGATTAAGATTTTTAATCACCAATCGAAGTCAAAAGAAAATTTTGATCGTATCAATAATGATTTATATAGTAGTGCGGTGAAATCACAATTTATTTCAGGTATCATGTTTCCTGTTCAATTATTCTTTGGAAATATTGCCTATATCGCGATTGCAGTTATTGGAGCACTCTTAGTATTATCAGATAATGCGATGATCGCGATTGAAGTGGGTATTATTCAAACATTTATTCAATATGTTAGACAGATCAATCAGCCCATTCAACAGATCGGTAGTATTGCTAACGTTTTACAATCAACAGCTGCAGCTTCTGAACGTATCTTTAACCTTTTAGGTGAGACAGAAGAAACACCTGAAAGAGATAATCTTAAAAAACTTGATAAAATTCAAGGTCATGTTGTCTTTAAAGATGTTTATTTCGGATATCAAGATGATGTAAATATCATTAAAGGATTTTCTGCAGAAGTTAAACCAGGTCAAAAAGTTGCGATTGTTGGACCGACGGGTGCTGGTAAAACAACGATGGTTAATCTTTTGATGCGCTTTTATGAAATTAAGAGCGGATCGATCACGATTGATGGTGTTGATATTAGAGATATGTCAAGAAATGAACTTCGTTCACTATTTGGCATGGTCTTACAAGATACATGGCTTTTTGAAGGTACTGTTAAAGATAACATAGTTTATGGATCTCCAGATAAGACAGAAGAAGATATGTTAAAAGCTGCTAAGCTAGCACAGACCCATCACTTTATCGAATCACTATCTGCAGGATATGACTTTATCTTAAGTGAAGGTGGCTCGAATATTAGCCAAGGTCAAAGACAGCTCTTAACCATTTCTAGAGCGATGTTAGCAGATCGTCCAATGCTCATCTTAGATGAAGCGACTTCGTCTGTAGATACCCGTACAGAAGTACTCATTCAACATGCGATGGAAGCCTTAATGAAGAATCGAACAAGCTTTGTGATTGCACATAGACTTTCAACCATTAAAGATGCAGATATCATTTTTGTCATGAATGATGGTAATATTTTAGAACAAGGTAATCACCAAGAATTGCTTGATCAAAACGGATTCTATGCAAAACTGTATTACAGCCAATTTGAAACAAATTAAGACTTGTAATTCAGCACTGATTAGGTTATAATATTCAGTGCTGACTTACCTACGGTGCACTAGCTCAGCTGGATAGAGCAACGGCCTTCTAAGCCGTCGGTCGGGAGTTCGAATCTCTCGTGCATCGCCATTTGAAATGATCAAGACGTCCTAGACGTCTTTTTTATTTAAAAAAAGAAGACCTTCTATTGGAAGTCTTCAAGATTGAAAAAATCGATTAAAAAGTTTGCGACTGCTTCTTCATCATGTGTACGTTCAGTAATCACTTTAGCAACTGCATGAAGCTCTGGTACTGCATTCTTCATTGCAACCCCAAGTCCAGCATCTCTAATCATCTCAACATCATTGATGCCATCCCCAAGAGCGATCCATCTTTCTTGTGGGATTTGATAATAATCAAGCAAGTATTTAATCGCAGATGATTTCGATACATGTTTTAAATAAACTTCATAAACAGCATAACCATTTTCGACACCCCATAAACGATGTGATAAGGTGTGTCCAAAATGTTCATTAATAAAACCTTCAAAAGGTTCTTGTTTATCTGAATGGATTAAGAAGACCATCCCTGTAGGTTGCACATTGAAATCGGTGTAATCACCTTCAATGACACGATCACTATGGATACCGCTAAAGAACTCTTCTAATTTCTTGTCATACTTATACGCATAGACAACATCATCAATCGAGAAGAAGGTTGAATAGATAATGGGTTTAGCAAACGTGAAAAGTTGATGCATCATATGCACAGGGATATAAGTTCTTTGTTTCGCGAAAGATGAGTCCACAGGATTTTCTATAGAACCACCATTATCTGTTATAAGTGCAGTATCTAGTCCGATTTCTTCGTATTTGCCAATGGCACCGCTGAATGGACGTCCAGTTGCTAAAACGACAGTATGTCCTATTTCTCTAAGTTTTCTTAAGACTTTAATTGTTTTGGTTGTTAATTCGCCTTGACGGTTTAATGTCGTTCCATCAAGGTCACATGTAATGATATAGTTCATAAAATGCACCTCGCATTTATTATCCCACAATCTATGATTTAATCAAGAAAAATGTGTGATAAGATGGTGTAAAAAAAGAGGAAAAGGGTTCCTCTTAACTTAATTTAGGTGTCGTAAAGATAAACCCAATTTCACCTTCAACAGGATCTGTTGATTCGATTGAGACTTCTTCTGGAATACCATAATCATAGAAATCTTCATACGATAAATCAGGATTAGGTAAAACTTCGTTTTGTAAGGTAGGTGTTAGTGTTGTATAAACACCACCAGTGATATAAATATTGCCTTGTTGAGCGGTAAAGTCGTTGGATAAGAAGTAGCCATAACCGGTTGTATTATTTCCTAAAGTGATACTTCCTTCAGCAAACACAAATGTGGGGCGGTCAATACTACCAAGTAATGTACTTTTAGCAGTGGTTAAGTTACCACTGATATAAAGTGTTCCTTGAATGGATTCAACACTATTTCCTTTTCCAATAAGTGTGACATTGCCATTGACGATCACATTTCCGTAGATTGTACTATTCTCATTCATGGTTAAGTCACCATCAATGACGAGCATTCTACCGTCTGGAACTGTTAAATTTTTGTTTTTAGGGATAGTTACTGATCCATCAATATACCAATGCCACCATGCTGTTGGATCCCACTGTGTTTCTAATGCGCTCGGTTGATAGTAATTAAAACCGTTTTGTGCGATTGCAAGTTCTCTAATATAATCAACAACACTTTGAAAATCTGTAAATGTCGTTTCTGGCGTAATCCATGGGAAGTTTGTTTCTATATAAGTTGGAAGATAGCTCGCCGCTAAATTACTGGGAGTAACCATGGGACTTAAGTTAAACGTGGGTTCTTCACCGGTGTACTGGAAAATCGAATCATATGTATCGAGTGATGTCACAGAACCTGTGATATAACTCTGAACGGTTTTTGAACCAACTAAGGATCTCGATGATACAGTATAAAGGTTTGTACCATAGAGAACAATGTCAACATTCATAAGTTCTTCAAGCTGTAATAGATAAATTTCATCTAGGTTTTGATCTCTTGCAATCATGTAAAGAGCGCCTTTAACATTAGATACAGCATTGGCATAAGCTTCACTTTCTTCAATTTGGATATCAGATAACCTTGCTTGAAAGAAGATGTACGACAAAAAGGTTGCTGTTGTACCAAGTACAAAGGCAACAATCGCGAGTACAGCAGGTAATCCGATTCCTTTTTTACTTAAGAGAAGCTTCATGTATTTTCCTCCTTACGTCGGAATAGTTTCAAGTGTTAACGTTTGTTCATAATGATAGGTATAGGTATTTAATTCGCCTACAAAAGTTAAATCTAAATTTAAAATGAGTTCACTACCGATAATTTCATAGGTGAGTGTCGAATCTGTTGCTAATGTAAAGTGATTGATGGTAATTAATTCATTATCGATATAAAGTCTATTATTTAATAAAGATATGTTTAGTTCAAGTTCAGGATTGTGAACAACCAAGTTAATCGTCTCATTTTCTAAATCAACCACATATTCAAAAGCGTTAATCAAAATAATGCAATTTGTTATACCGACACATGGAATATAGTTGGTTGCACCAAAATCTTGATAAGTATCATCTAAAAGTGATGTAAGAAGTGTCATTTCAGTGTTTGCTTGACTTTGTTCGACGATTCTTGCATTCGCTTTGGTAATGGTTGATAAAATCATTGCAGATAACGATAAGACAAGACCGAAGATGATAACTGCACCGAGTAGTTCAACTAATGCTAGTCCTGATTTACGCATAAATCACACCTTCAATCGATATCGTACGTGTTTTATAATATGTCACTGTAATGGTAAATGTGATGATCTCATAGGTTATAGAATTTGGTGTAGGTGCATGAAATGTGATGTAGATGTTTTCAGAGGTAATGTTATCTGTTGTTAAGTTATTGATGACATCACAATTAACAGGTGAACTGATTGCTAAACAGGAGACATCATCAATTGTTCTTTCTTCACTACCTAACCAAACTGAAAGTGAACTATAGGTTTCACTTCGAATGAGTTCATCACGTATGGATGATGCAATATCAACGGCTAACCGCTTGTTTTCGGTTGCAATCGTTTGGTTTCTCATAGTTGTAATCGTCGCAATTGCAGTCGTAAAAACGAGTGCGATAATCGCAACCGATGCAATCGCTTCAAGCATTGAAAATCCAAAACGGTTTAAAATCCTCATAACATGCATCCTCCTCTATTTTCATTATATACGATAAACCTACAAGGGTACGCCTTAAGATATTACAAATCCCTTAAGTTTTAAAGAAAATGATACCGACAATCAAACGAAATAACATGATTTTTGCTATAATGGGGCTAGATTGAGGTGAACAGCATGAAAAGTATCTCTTTATACTTAAAAAGAAATCTCTATTTTATCCTCTCTATCTTTGCACTTTTTTCGACGGTTGTTTTAGCTGTCGTCTTACTTTTAGTTCTTGACTTAAGTAGAGACGTATCAAAAACCTCTGTCGGTTTTATTTATTTAGGAGCATCCGAAGTAAGTGATTATGAGAGTGTTTTAGCACCACGTATAGCTCAGTGGCAAGATACAGCTGATTATACACTAACATATCAAGAATATGAGTGGCAGATTGACTTAACTCATTTTGAATTTGATCTCAATCAAACATTAACAGAGATTAAAGAAAATCAAAACAATGACGCATATTTTACCTTATCTGAGGTTAATCGAGATTTATTGATTTCAGAGCTGACTGAAGATTTGACACCACTCATCATTTCAAGCTTTGATGAAGATTCCTTCTTATCTGAATTAGAAAATGATTTGCGTGTTCTAAAAAATCGTAAGTCGTATGAACTTAAAGATTATCTTGATGCAGAAATCGCATCCACAACCATTGATCAAGTCGATATGGATGATATTCCTGTAGATATTGTTTCAGAAATTTCATCAGTTTTATCCGAATTTGTCATTTCTGCACAGTCAAGATTTTATTTAATAGAAGCACTAGATACATACTCATTATCGAACGAAGCATTATCAGTCATCGCATCTGCACTTCAATACATGACTGTAAAAACACCTGTTGAAGGTTATATTTATCAAGAATTTGATGAAAGACCGATTTGGTCTGGACTTGGCATGAGTGCACGTGTATTAGCTTTAAATGGTTATGATTTCTCATTTTTTAATCCAAGACAAGAAGAAATGCGTGTAACCATCGAAGTTTTAGATACAAATACACTTAGATTTACACTCAAAGGATACCCTTTTTTAACAACCTATGAACGCATCATTGAATTAGGACCAACGATTTATTATCACGTGATCACAAACGATAATCCGTTGCTTAATGAATTATCTGAAGGTGTAATCATCACAGATACAGAAACAGAAACCATATATGAAGTTGTTATCGTTACGGGTGTTCATGGCCATGTAACTTATATTAAGCGCCGTGTGACACCACTAGGTGGAACATATAGTGATTACACATTGTTTTATGAACAAATGTTACCTGTTGATCAAGTGATCGAACAAAACATTGTTCCAAAGGGGTGAGCTTATGGCACTAAGACGAATTGGTGATATTTTACTAGAAGCAAAAGTCATCACTGAAGCACAACTTAAAGATGCACTCACTAAACAAGAAAAAACAGAACGTTTAGGCGAAACATTAGCACGTCTCGAATATGCAACAGAAATGCAAATTTTAAAGGCTCTCGAAGACTCAACGGGTGTTCAGCGTGTTGCTTTAACCAATTTTACGATTGATGAACATGTATTATCACTTGTTGATGAAATGTTTTGTCGTAGACATAACATTATACCCTTACGTATTGAAGGAAAAAATATCTTATTTGCAACATCAGACCCCCTAGATTTCGTGGTTACTGAGGAATTACGTATTTTATCAGGATATCGTCCTAAGGCTTTTTCTGCACCCAAAAATGAAATTATTTCTCAGATTGAAAAATATTATGGATTCACACGCACTTTAGAAGCACTTGGTGCGCGTCAATCCATTTCAAAAGAAGAAGAAATTGAAGAAGATGTAGAAGATGATACACCAATGGTCAAATTGGTGAATCAGATTTTGACATCTGCCGTTTTCCAAAGAGCAAGTGATATTCATATTGATCCATTAGATGATAAGGTTTTGGTACGTTACCGTGTTGATGGTGTCTTAGATATCGTAAAAGAATTTCCGATTAAAATTCATCATCAAATGATCTCACGTATTAAAGTGATGTCTGGTATGGATATAACTGAAACGAGAATACCTCAAGACGGAAGAATTCAAACTTCGATTCAACAAAAAAATATCGATCTTCGTATTTCAACACTTCCTACGGTTCGTGGTGAAAAAGTGGTCATGCGTGTTCTTGACTTATCTGGATCGATGAATAAAATTTCTGCACTTGGTTTTTCTGAAAAAGAAGAACGTTTAGTCAGACAAATGATTGATCGTCCCAATGGCATAGTTTTAGTCAGTGGACCAACAGGTTCTGGTAAAACGACAACACTTTACGCATGTTTAGAAGAGTTAAATCAACCAGATGTCAATATTGTTACCGTAGAAGACCCTGTTGAAATCAAAATGGAAGGGGTTAATCAAGTTCAGGTTAGACCTGAGGTTGAGTTAACATTTGCCAAAGCATTAAGATCCATTTTAAGACAAGATCCTAACATCATCATGGTAGGTGAAATTCGAGATGTTGAAACCGCTGAAATCGCGATTAGAGCATCCTTAACAGGACATTTAGTCTTATCTACCATTCATACCAATGACGCAGTTAAAACAGTAACACGTCTTCTTGATATGAACATCGAACCCTTTTTAATCGCATCCTCTTTATCAGGCATTGTCTCACAACGCTTAGTGAGATGTTTGTGTACAGAATGTAGTTATGAAGACGAACCTAGTCCATCTGAAGTGGTGATGTTTAAAAAATATGGGATGAATATTGATCACGTTAAACGTGCTAAAGGATGCACTTCGTGTAATTTCAAAGGCTATGCAGGACGTGTGGGGATTTTTGAAGTCTTGCCGATCACTAAAAATTTCCAACGTCTGATCGCGGAGAATGCAAATGTCATTGAACTCACCAAACAAGCACGTAATGAAGGTATGATTACCATCTTAGAATCCGGTTTACAAAAGGTGAAAAAAGGTATTACAACCCTTGAAGAAGTGCTCAAGGTTGCCAGTGAATTGGAGTGATGAGATGGACTTAAGAAATTATAAGTATCTCGCAACCAATGCCGATGGTAGGAAGGTTAAAGGAACGATTGAAGCACTAAACCGTAATGTCGTTGTCAAATATTTACAATCAAAAAATTATACAATTCAAAACATCAGTGAATATAAAAATATTTTGACACAACTCGATAAAATCACGTTTGGTAGATTACTCTCTCCCAAACAGCTCATTTTCTTTTTAAAACAACTTGGTTCACTCTTAAATGCAGGTGTCAAACTCATTGGTGCACTTGAACTCTTATCACTTCAACAAGAAAATAGAAATCAACGAAAGCTCTATTTTGAATTGTACCAACAAATTAATAACGGTTTATCATTTTCAAAAGCATTATCTAAACGACCTAAAGATTTTCCAAGTCTACTTGTTCAGATGGTTGAAGTCGGTGAACTTTCAGGTGATTTAGGACCCACAGTGATTCATATGGCAGATTATTATGAAAATCAGATGAAGGTTAACACCGAAATCAAGGGTGCATTACGAATGCCTTTAATCTATTTAGCCGCAGCCATTTTAATTTCCGTTGGGATGTTGCTCTTTGTTTTTCCAAACATTACGGGATTATTCCAATCGTTTGAAGGAGCTGAATTACCAGCAATTACACAAATGTTTCTAAATGTTGGTAACTTTTTAAAAGCATATGTATTACTTATCTTTGGTGTCATACTTGCACTCATTATGACGATCTATTTACTTAATAAATATGTAACCAAAGTGCATTATGGATTAACTGTATTTGGTTTAAAAATACCGATTTTTGGATCACTCATTCAAATGAATAATCAGATCATGATTGCTAATGCATTAACTCAAATGCTATCGAATGGGGTAAACTCTATCAAAGCATTACAAACGGTTAGAAATATTTTAAAGAATGTGATTTACCGTGAACTAATGGAAAAAACACTCAAATACATAGAAGATGGGAAACCATTTTCAAAAGCATTTGAAGAAAGTAGTTATATTGATCCCATCATGGCAAAGATGATTGCAACCGGTGAAAGAACGGGTAATATTCCTAAACTCATGGAAAATTTATCGAAATATTATAACGGAATTACTGAACTTAGAGTTCAGCAATTAAAAAATTCGATTCAACCGATTTTATTGATTATTGTCTATGCGATTGTTGGTGTATTGATCTTAGCGATTATGTTACCGATGTTATCGCTTGGTTCGCAGATATAATTCTTACATTTTCATTAAACATAACAGATTTACTTACTTTTCGAAATAATTAGTGATATGATGAAAGTAAAGAAAATAAGATAATTAGGAGGAATACAACATGTTCAAGATTTTAAAGAATAGAAAAGGTGTTACCCTTGTTGAATTACTTGCTGTTGTTGTGATTTTAGGTATCATTGCAGCAATCGCTGTACCTACAATTGGTGGTTTAATTGAAAGACAAGAAGAAAGAGCTGCAGAAGCTACATATGATACAATCGTAGAAGCTGCTAAGTTATATGCTGAAGATGCTACACCATTTACTTTAGCAACATTAGAATCAGAAGATTTCGTTGATCTAAAAGATAACGTGTTTGGTTTGAACTCAGGTACAACTGTTGCTACAAACTTAATTTGGGTTGTAGTTTCAGGTGGCAATGTGACTTTCTATGAAGATTCAGATGTCGATGATTCAAACCCACTTGCTATCGTATTAAATGGTGGCGCAGTAGCTGATGATATTTTTGTTAATGGTTTTGACGTTACAGCATAATTATTTGATTTAAAAAACCTAGGAGGTCTTCTTTTCAGATGCCTCCTTTTCTTTCATACGGAGGTATTATGACAATCTTTTATAGCATACTCATGTTTATACTTGGTGCACTCTTAACCTCCTTTTTTGAACTTCTTGCGGATAGAATCCCTAAGAAAGAAAGTATCATGGGAAGATCACATTGTGATCAATGCCATGAAACACTCAAATGGGTCGATATTTTACCAATCATTGGCTATTTCATCCAAAAAGGTAAATGTGCTTCATGTGGTAGGAAAATATCTTTTTGCTATCCTTTATTAGAGTTATTAGGTGGGTTTATCTTTTTATTCACTTATCTCTACCAGGGATTTTCTTTAGATAGTTTTATCATATTGATCATGTATACAGTGTTTTACATCGAATCAAGATCCGATCAAAAACACATGATTGTCATCGATCGCATATGGATGATTGCAACCATTCCTTTAATCATTATGCGTATCATTCAAGGTACATGGTTGACCTATCTGATTTCATCAACCATCTTATTTACAACTTTATTCTTGATTGCATATATATCTTCAAAACTTTATCACCGCGAAGCATTAGGTGGTGGTGATGTAAAGTTATACTTTTTCATTGGATGGTTACTCACTTTAACCCAAGGTTTTCTATCACTTTTTATCGCATCCATACTTGGTCTTATTTATGGTATGATAAAAGTAAAGAAGAAGTCAGAAGTATTCGCTTTAGTGCCCTTTATTGCACTGGGTGTCATCATCTCCTATTTTTATGGAGATTGGCTCATTGAATCTTATCTAAATCTTTTAGGGATGTGATGTTCATGTTTAACAAAAGATCAGATGTTTCCTTATTCTTTACCGATCAAGTGGTTGGTTTTTTTCAGCGTCATGATTTTTTAGATCAAGCTGCATATGGATCATTAGCGCTTGAAAAAGGTGCGATTGAAAATGGGTATATCAAAGAACCAGAAAGTGTTCTTGAAACATTAAAGAAGTTATTTGAAAAATACGCAATTTTCCCAAGAACTATTACATTGATGATTCATGATCAAAATTTACTCATTCGCGATGTCAAAATCAAAAAAGAAGATATCATAAAAAAAACAATTGATCAATACTTTAATGAGCAACTTGGTAAATCACTTCATTTGCCCTATCCTGAACCTGTGATTACACATTTCATTCGTGAGGAATCAGAAGAGATGATTCGTGTGATTGCTTTAATCACAGATGGGCATCTTTTACATGCTTATCATGATCTTTTTGATCGATTGAATGCAAAAGAAGTTAAATACGAAATATCAGCCATCCCCTTTTACAATGTCTACCACAATAAAGTTGAACAACTTGATGAAGTGGTCATGTTTGTTAATCTTTATCAAGGGATGTTCTCACTTCAAATTCTTGAAAAAGGATTTCCAATCTTTAACCTGATTGAAGAAAATGATGGTGGTATTGAAGAATACACACTCATGATTGAAAACTATGTGGAAAGAATTGCAAACTATTATAAATTTAATTTAAGAAAAGGCAAGCAAACCATTAAAAAAGTACTTGTATTCAATATGAATACTGAAGTTGATGATCGTGATATAGAATCATTGCTCATCAAAAAGCTATCGTCTTATAAAGCACATAACTGCGATTTTAACACAGATGAAACTTTTTCTAAATTATTACCTAAAGTTTGTAAACTTCCGTATGCTATCTTTTTAGGTGAAGCAGATCGTGGTCAACAGAATATAGATTTCAAATTAGATCGAATTCCAAAAAATCGGATGTTTGGGCATCAGTTGATGGTTATTTCATTTGCAATTGTTTCAATCATGCTTTTAGTTTATATTCCTTATTATGCGATGTCTGAAGAAATCAAGATGCAACAAAATAACAATAATGCACTACAGATGCAACTTGATATGCTTCTTGAAGAAACACCAATCATACCAGAAATTCCTGCAGATCAACTTGCATATAATCAAGCTTACAACACCATCTTAAATGAACTCGATGATGTGACTCCCTTGATGAGTAAACTACTTATGACACAAAGCAGTAAAGTGACCATTACAAGTTATCAAGTGAGACCACATGATAATGAGATTGTTTTGATGCTCCTCGGTACTGATCAAAATGCACTGTATGAGTATTTGCTTTTCATTTATGAAACTCATGGAATAATCGATGAAAAAACGGATACACGTTTTATCACAGCACAACCTACGTTTAGAATCATTTCATCTCAGACAATGGAGGTGACGATTACGCATGCGTAAGTATGATATTTTTGGTAAAAAGATTAGCCAAATCAAATTCGTTTATTCGCTTGTCGTTGTCTTTTTGATTGCGATTGCAGGCTATTTCCTTGTGATTAACATTCAACAAAATAGACTATATGAACTCGAACAACAAGAAAAAAAGATTCAACGTCAAATCGATACACTACTTGAAACTGATCAACCCGTTAACTATGAAGAGATCGAAGAACTACTTCCCTTTATTCCTACCCATTTTGATCAATATCAAGTTAGTCAAGAATTACAATACGTTTTAAATGCATCTTCATTTCAAGAGGTTAATCAGTATAATGTCACTTATAGTATAGGGGCAGCTAATCCATTTGATGTGAATTTACCGGCAACGATTGAGATGGTGCGCATCTCCATTCAACTTTCGGTGAGTGAACCTGAAAAGCTGCTTGATTATTTAGATATCTTAAGTGAGTTAGACCGTTTCTATTATGTGGATCAAATGAATGTCACATTTACTACAGAAGGAGCTATCACGCAGATCATCTTATTTACATTTTACAATCCAGCTGAATAACATGCAATTTAAGGAGCCCTGGCTCCTTTTTATTCATGTTGAAATAGTTAGATTGAGGTTTTCACGTGGTATAATATAACTTAGGAGGATAGGCACACATGAATCTTTTTCTATCGATTGGTCCCATCAATTTTGATCTTTCATCACTGATTAGCTTTCTGATTGGTATCAGTTTTGGCTTTTTAATGCTACTCCTTATTTATGTTTATGCGGTATTAAAAAGTGTTAACAAGGGCTTAAAGTTACGTCAAACCGATGAACAAGATATTGATGAAGAAGAAATCAAGTGGCTTATTCAAGATGCGATTAAGTTATTTAAAAATAAAGAAGCTCGTGAAGAAGCTGGATTTGCGAAACATCTTCTTGAGGTTAATAAAGAATTATCTGTTGACATTGCTAAAAAGTTTTACCCGAAATCAAAATATCCTTATTTAGAATTAACTGTTGATGAAACGTTAATGTTAAATCATTATATTACAGACCGTTTTCAAGAACTCATGGCATCTTCAAGAATTTTACGTTTAACTAGAGGATGGACCTTAGCTAAAATTGTTGAAATGAATGAAGTGAAAAATAAAATTGAAAAAAATGCGATTGTAAAAACTGTAAAAAAATATTCCGGTTTAACCAAAGCTGCAGGTGCGGTGATGAATGCGGTTAATCCCGTTTATTGGTTTAGACGATTTACAAAAGAAGTTGCACTTCAAATCGTCAGTATTCAAATTGGTATTGCCTTAATTAAAATTACGGGTGAAGAAACCTATAAGATTTACAGCAAAAAAGTATTTAACGCTGAAAAAACGATTGATATGGATGTTGAAGCACTGTATAACGATTTAAAGAAGGAAGTTAAAAATGTTGTCGAACAGGGGGACGAATAAGATGAAAAAGGTTAAAGAAAATCCAACACTAAACATTGAAAAAGAACCTTTTGTCATTCCGCAGTTTGTCAAATTGGAAGGTATTAGGGGTAAAATGAAATACCAAACAAGTCGGTTTGTTTCACCGATTTTTGGTCGTAGTGTCAAAGATGTCGTTACGGTTCCTTTTACGATTAAAGATACGGGAGATACAACCAAACGTTTTGATGCTTTTCGAACAAAACCTAAATTATCAGAAGAAGAAGCTATTAGAAAGCATGGCAATAAGTTTTATGAATTTACCAACATTGTCTCGTTGAAGACGAGAGAAGATTATTTTGGCCCTTCAACGTATACGCCTTCTAAAGAAGAAGATGTTCAGAAAAAAGAAGAACGTAAAGCCATTAAGCCCATTGGTAGACATATCAAAGATATACCTGCTTTTGTCCCGGACCCTATGCCATTTAAGGCTAACCCCGAACCTAAGCGTACAGTTGCTTATGTACCGCCCGTTTTACAAGATGAGAAAAAAATTGATCGTGAACCTTCAGTAGAGACCTATAAGAGAACTACCTATGAAAAACCGGTTGTTACATCTGATTTTGGATCATCACGAACACGTGAAGAAGAATCACCACGTTTTGTTCAAAAGGAAGTTTATGTTCCAAAAGAGGAAAAGCGTTATTTATATCCACCAGTGACGTTATTTTCTAAAAAACAACGTGATTTAGATGAGAAACCACAATGGCTTTTAGATCAAATTGATGTTATTAATTCTACATTAAATCAATTTGGTGTTGAAGGCGAAGTTTCCGGTTCAAAAAAAGGACCTACGGTTACGCGTTATGAAATCGCACTTGAACCAGGTGTCAACGTCAAACGTGTGACATCCATTCAAGAGAATCTCATGATGAATCTTGCATCAAAATCCATTCGTATTGAAGCACCTATTCCGGGTAAACCTTATGTGGGTATTGAAGTACCTAACGTAAAAACTGAAATTGTTGCTTTTGGTAATGTTGTTGATACAAAGGATTTTATGGATGATATGGATCATCCTTTAAAAGTTGCACTTGGTGTTGATATTGATGGTGAAAATATTTATGTCGATATTCAAGCGATGCCTCATGGTTTAATTGCAGGTGCGACAAACAGTGGTAAATCTGTTTGTGTGAATACCGTTTTAGTGAGCTTACTCATTAAAAACTCACCTGATGATTTAAAACTTATTTTAATCGACCCGAAAATGGTTGAATTAACTCCTTATAATGATCTACCTCATTTAGTTACACCTGTCATTACAGATGTGAAGATGGCTGCAGCTGCACTAAACTGGGCAGTGAATGAAATGGAAAAAAGATATCAACTCTTTGCTGGTAGTAGAGCAAGAGATATTAGATCATTTAATGATAATGTCAAACGTGGACTTGTGGACCATCCCAAAATGCCTTTTATTGTCATTGTGATCGATGAATTAGCCGATCTCATGATGGTAGCTCCCCATGATGTTGAAGATTCTATTCAACGTTTAACACAAAAAGCAAGAGCAGCAGGTATTCATCTTTTAGTCGCAACCCAAAGACCAACGACCGATGTTGTTAAGGGTACGATTAAGTCGAATATTCCAGCGCGTATTGCATTTAAAGTGGCATCTTTCGTGGATTCAACAACGATTTTAGATGGTGCTGGTGCTGAAGCATTGCTTGGTAAAGGCGATATGCTTTTAAAGAGAGCTGATCGTACACATCGTCTACAAGGTGCATATATTCCTGATGATGAAATTTATGCAGTGACCGATTTTATTCGTAAACAATCAAACCCTGATTATATTTTCGAACATGATGCGTTAAGACAACAATTAAAGAATAAACAAATCGTGACTGATGATTTGTTTCAAGATGTTTGTCGTTATGTTGTATCAACAGGTAGTTCATCGATTAATACCATTCAAAAAGAATTTGAAGTGGGGTTTAACCGTGCACAACGCCTATTTGAAATGATGGAGGAATTTGAAATCGTATCACGAGGTCAAGGCACAAAAGCAAGAGAAGTCTTAGTCACACCAAGTGAACTCGAAGAGATTTTAGCAAACATTGAATCTTAAGTAAAAAGGATGGAAGACATGACCGTAAAGAAAGCTTATAAGACTTTAATCATCACCGTTATCTTTATGATGTTAACCATCATTTTTTATGCATTTCATGTCTCTAAACTTTCTTTATCGTGGGCGATGAGTGGTTTTGTCATTTCAGTTCTTGGAAGTATTATCTCTATTGTTGTTTCCATTAGAGAAAGTAGTCATAAAAGAGAAATATCGGATGGCTTTTGGGCAAAACAGCGTTTTGAAATCTTAGATTGGCTCACCTTCTTAAGTGTGAGTTTGATGGGAATCTTCCTTGTGTTCATGTTTATCGTACTTCCATCAGTTGTAAGATTTTCATCGATGGAACCCACTCTATATCCCGGTGATCGCGTGGTTGTCTATCATTTTATGTATGAACCAGAATTAAATGATGTTGTGATCGTTAAAATTGATGAAGAAACATATTACATTAAACGTGTTCACGCCATGCCAGGGGATATCATTCGCTTTTATGACATGGGTGATGGGAATTACCGCATTCAGATTAATGGTGAGTTTCCAAAATCACCTGAAGATCAATATTATATAATTGACATTTTAGGTAAAGAAGCTGTATTAGAAAAAATGGACGGAGAAGAACTGATAGCAGATTATTACCTCGTTTTTGGTGATAATGCGAATAATTCCATTGATTCACGTTCTAAAGATATTGGTCCGATTCATATTGACCAAATTGTAGGGAAGGCTATTTTAAGATTATGGCCTTTTGGAGGTATCAAATGACACATAAACAAATCCAATGGTTTCCTGGCCATATGTTTAAATCTTTAAGAGAAATTAGAGAAAAAGTCAAATTGATGGATCTCGTTTTTGTCTTACTTGATGCAAGACTTCCCTATTCTTCGATGAATCCAGAACTCTATAAAATCATTTCACATAAACCGATGTTACTCTTATTTAATAAAATGGATTTAGCAGATGATCAGATCACCCATTTCTTTATGAAACATTACCAAGAGCAAGGCTATTATACGTTAAAGATAGATGCTGCTAGTGGTAAGAACGTTCAAAAGATTAGAGGTATGGCTGAAGAAATATTAAAAGAAAAATTGGATAGAGAAAAAGCTAAAGGATTAAAAC
>MIDA01000106.1 GCA_001830045.1 Tenericutes bacterium RIFOXYA12_FULL_35_10
CAGGATCTCTTTCACTCCCCTCCCGGGGTTCTTTTCACCTTTCCCTCACGGTACTGGTTCACTATCGGTCACCAAGGAGTATTTAGCCTTACGAGATGGTCCTCGCATCTTCCGACAAGATTCCTCGTGTCTCGCCGTACTTCTCAACACCCTAGTCCATACATTTTCAAATACAGGACTCTCACCCTCTATGGTTGGCTTTCCCACGCCATTCTTCTAATCTATGGTTTTGTAACTATTCTGGTGTTAGGCTCCTCCGCGTTCGCTCGTCGCTACTAGCGGAATCGTTTTTACTTTCTTTTCCTGCGGGTACTTAGATATTTCAGTTCCCCGCGTTTTCCCTCCGACCACAAGTGTCGGATATCACGTCTTCCACGTGATGGGTTTCCCCATTCGGATTCCCACGGATCGTCGCGTACTTACTGCTCCCCGTGGCGTTTCGCCGTTAGTTGCGTCCTTCATCGGCTCTTGGTGCCTAGGCATTCACTGTGCGCCCTTTTTTCCTTAACCTTACATTTCTTTTGTTTACGACATAATTTATCTACTTTTCAAAGATCTCTATGGTGGAGCTTAGGGGGATCGAACCCCTGACCTCCTGCGTGCAAAACAGGCGCTCTCCCAGCTGAGCTAAAGCCCCATAGGTATTACAATGATGGTGGGCCTAAATGGACTTGAACCATCGACCTCACGCTTATCAGGCGTGCGCTCTAAACCACCTGAGCTATAGGCCCATTTTTATGAAAGATTTAAAGGTCTTTCAAAACTGAATATGATGAGTGTGTGGATAAAAGTTTTTGATGCTTTTTACAGCATCGCCTTTCTCCTTAGAAAGGAGGTGATCCATCCCCACGTTCCCGTAGGGATACCTTGTTACGACTTAACCCCAATCATCGACCCTACCTTAAACGGCTCCCTCCTTGCGGTTAGGCCACCGGCTTTGGGTATTGTAGACTTTCGTGGTTTGACGGGCGGTGTGTACAAACCCCGAGAACGTATTCACCGCGGCGTTCTGATCCGCGATTACTAGCGATTCCGACTTCATGAAGTCGAGTTGCAGACTTCAATCCGAACTGAGACTGTTTTTTTGAGTTTCGCTCCAGGTCACCCCTTCGCCTCCCTTTGTTCCAGCCATTGTATCACGTTTGTAGCCCAGGTCATAAGGGGCATGATGATTTGACGTCATCCCCACCTTCCTCCAGTTTATCACTGGCAGTCTCGCTAGAGTCCCCAACTGAATGATGGTAACTAGCAATAAGGGTTGCGCTCGTTGCGGGACTTAACCCAACATCTCACGACACGAGCTGACGACAACCATGCACCACCTGTCTCCCCGAATACCTCCGCTATGTCTCCATAGCTTTGCGGGGGATGTCAAGACCTGGTAAGGTTCTTCGCGTATCATCGAATTAAACAACATGATCCACCGCTTGTGCGGGGTCCCGTCAATTCCTTTGAGTTTCATACTTGCGTACGTACTACTCAGGCGGAGTACTTATTGCGTTAACTACAGCACAGAGTTTCCCCTACACTTAGTACTCATCGTTTACGGCGTGGACTACCAGGGTATCTAATCCTGTTTGCTCCCCACGCTTTCGTGCTTCAGTGTCAGTTGTGGCCCAGCAAGCCGCCTTCGCCACTGGTGTTCCTCCATATATTTACGCATTTTACCGCTACACATGGAATTCCACTTGCCTCTACCACACTCAAGCCACCCAGTTTCTTTAGCATCACAGCGTTGAGCACTGCACTTACACCAAAGACTTAAATGGCCACCTACGCACCCTTTACGCCCAATAATTCCGGATAACGCTTGCCCCCTATGTATTACCGCGGCTGCTGGCACATAGTTAGCCGGGGCTTATTCATCGGGTACCGTCACGCTCGCTTTTCCACGAGCCATTCTTCCCCAATAAAAGAACTTTACATACCGAAGTACTTCGTCGTTCACGCGGCGTTGCTCGGTCAGGGTTTCCCCCATTGCCGAAAATTCCCTACTGCTGCCTCCCGTAGGAGTTTGGGCCGTCTCTCAGTCCCAATGTGGCCGTTCAACCTCTCAGTCCGGCTACGCATCATCGTCTTGGTGGGCCATCACCCCACCAACTAACTAATGCGCCGCAGGCCCCTCCTCAAGCATACCTGTTGCCAGGTCTTTTAAAACCAAAGAGATGCCTCCTCGGTTCCTATCCAGTCTTAGCCATCGTTTCCAATGGTTATCCTCGTCTTGAGGGCAGGTTACCCACGTGTTACTCACCCGTTCGCCACTAAGCACCGAGGTGCTTCGTTCGACTTGCATGTATTAGGCACGCCGCCAGCGTTCATCCTGAGCCAGGATCAAACTCTCCATAAATTTATGTTTTGTTTGTTAATAGCTCTTCTTTTTATTTCTTAATTAATCTCGATACACTCATCATCATTCAGTTTTCAAAGACCTTCCGCACTTCCCTCATCGGGCGTGCTTTTTTATTCTACCACTTACAAACTACGTTTGTCAACACTTAAATCGACTTTTTTGATTTTCATGTTTTTCATGGTTTTGATTGCTTCCCTTTTGGGAGCGACCTTTATCATTCTAACTTATTTAAAATTGAAAGTCAATACTTTTGATAACAAAATTTTATCTTCTTTTTTTTATGGTCTTAATGGCTTCAAAAGGCTCACAAATTACTGCAATAACTTGAATTTCAAATCATCTAAAATGAAGTGAAAAAGAAAGGGATGAAACCTCATCCCATGATTAATCTGAGTATATCGTTATAAGTTACGAAGATAAATAGTCCAATAAGTAAGAAAAACATGACGTTATTAATGGTATTCTCGAGTTTTCGGTTCAGTGGTTTTCGTATGACAGCCTCTATACCTAAGAAGACAAGTCTTCCTCCATCTAATGCTGGAATGGGTAATAAATTGAGTAAACCTATATTAATCGAGAGAAATGCTGTGAATCCAATAATTGATAAAATGCCTTGACTTGTTGTTTGTGAAACTAAACTGAATATACCAACAGGACCCGATAGATCACTTAAGCCTAAGTTTTCACTACGATCAAAGAGTAATCCCAACGTATTTAAAACTTGCATAACATTACTACCAATAGATCTAAATGGATAAAGCAATGTGTATCCTAAATCAAAACTTGATGTTGGTGATATACCGATTTGAAACATAATGGATTGATACCCAAGTTTCGAAAGGGCATTTTCACTGATCAAATCATAAGTAAATGTTTTTGCTATTTGATCTTCTTGATCGAGATAGGTGATTGTTACAGTACCTGAAGTGTGTGTTTTAAAGTAAGAGATTATATCATCCCAATGATTGACAGGAACTTTAACACCATCTTGTTCAATGTGTGTGATTAAATCACCTGCTTCAAGACCATCTCCAGAGGATGCTCTACCTGTTGCACGACCAATAATCGTTTCTGTACTATAGATCGTACCATCTTCTTTAACGTTAGAAAGCCCTGCAGTTTGAATCAATACACCAACAGTTACAAGAGGATCTGTAAATGTTTGGCCATCTCTTCTATATGATATAGAAAGATGAACGGTTTGATTTTGTTTCATAACTAAACTTAAATCATTCCAAGATGTGATGGTTTCTCCGTTAATATCAGTGATCACATCACCAACTTCTAAACCCATGGTATCAGCTGGTGTGTTTTCACCTACAAAACTGACTTCACTTGAATCAAGGTTGGGTTTTAAAATGAAGAAACCAACGAAGAGAAATAAAACAAACGCTAGCACGAAGTTCATGAATGGTCCTGCAAAAATAACTAAGAAACGTTGCCATAATGTTTTACTTTCGAAACTCTTTTCAGAAGGTGTTATCCACATTTCTTTTGTTTGAGATAATTTATACGTTGCATCTCTTAAAACAGAAAGATGCTCAATCTTACCATTGACATCTAAATCAATAAAAAGTGGATCAAAATCTTTCCCATAAAGATCATAATCTCTAACGATTCCCATAAGATCACTTTCTACGGTATCAACTAAATTGATGTGTATGACTTGACCCTGTTGGTTGAGTTTAACACCAATCACTTGTTCTCTTTTAATGAGTGCATCACTGACAGCTTCTCCTGCCATGGAAACATAACCACCGATAGGAATTGATCTGATTGAATAAATCGTTTCCCCTTTTCGTTTTTGCCAGATAGCTGGACCCATACCAATCGCAAACTCGTGACATAAGATATTCGCTCTTTTCGCAAAGAAAAAATGACCTAATTCATGGATTAATATAATGACCCCTAATACGAGGATAAATACAATTAAATTGACTAAAAACATAAATTACCTCTTTTCATAACGATTGACAATTTCCAATTGAATTTGGTCATTCGTTAATATGATATCTTCTATAGAAGGATGTTGCTTATTTTGAAATTGATTAACAGCTTCAAAAACAATCTTTTCAATATCTAAAAATGAAATTTTACCTCTTAAAAAGAGTTTAACGGCAGCTTCATTTGCTGCATTCATTACGGTTGGAAGTAGACCACCTTTTCGACCAACTTCATAGGCTAATTTTAGAAGTGGAAACCTGTCGAAATCCATCGGTTTAAAATGAAGATCGGTTAAAGTTAGGGGGTGATGATACTCAGCTCTTTTTGGATAATAAAGTGCATAAGAAATCGGAATACGCATATCAGAGACAGATAGACTCGCTTTTACAGTACTATCTTTAAAATAGACTAACCCGTGAATAACACTTTCTTGATGCAAAATAGTTTCTATGTGGTCGTATGGAAGATGAAATAAATGATGGGCTTCAATCACTTCTAGCCCTTTATTCATCATGGTTGCACTATCAATGGTAATTTTAGCACCCATCGACCAGTTGGGATGTTTTAATGCGTTTTCTAAAGTGACGCACTTTAAGTCTTCACGTGATAAGTCTCTAAAACTACCACCACTTGCAGTGATGATTAGTTTTTCAATATCATCATATGATTCACCACGAAGAACTTGCCATAACGCAGAATGTTCACTATCAATAGGATAGAGATTAACACCATACGTTTTAATCATGTCATTGATGAGATCTCCTGCCATCACAAGTGTTTCTTTATTAGCGAGTGCGATGTCTTTATGATGTTTAATGGCTTCTACCGTTGGGTATAACCCACTCGATCCTGAAAGAGCATTAATAAACAGCCCATCTTTGGGATATGTAGCAAGATCGATTAAACCTTGATTGCCCCACGTAAAATCGATTTGTGGATACATTGATTGATAAATAGATAGATGACTTTCTTCTCTCAATGATACGATTTGTGGGTGGTGTTCATTTAAAATTTTATGGTTTATGTCATGATTTGAACCAAGAGAAAGACCGACGATCTCAAAATCATGTGGATTTAGTTTAATAATATCTAGCGTTTGCAGTCCAATTGAACCTGCAGCACCTAATAGATAAACACGCTTCATACAATAATCGCTGGGAATGCTCGGTAAATGAGTAAGAACACTGAAGTTAAAAACATTGCCACAAACAAGACAGAATCAAAACGATCAAGTAGTCCACCATGTCCAGGTAAAATCGTACCAAAATCTTTAATATTGTACGTTCTCTTCAAACGCGATGCAACTAAATCACCAATTTGCGCGAAGATACTTCCCAAAAATGTCACGGGAACAATAATAAGTGCTTGTACCCATAAAGGATTACTTTCACCTAGGGATGAGAAGTTATCAAGTAGTGTGAGTTCTCCTGTAGCATTAAGTGCATTTCCAAGCCAGGTCCCTGGAGAGAATACATATCCATAAAAGAGTGCAAAGGATGATGCAATAAGTGTTGCAAAAATTGTTCCCGCGATAGCACCTTCCCATGACTTTTTAGGAGAGATATGCGGAGCCATTTTGTGTTTTCCGTATTTCATACCAAAGAGATATGCAAAGATATCTGTTGCTGAGGTGATTAAAAAGAGATAAACGATAAACCGAACACCTAAAAATCTTAAGATGACAATCGAAGCTGCACCAAGCCCAACATAGTTAACGATAGTTAATGCTTTACCTGCATCTTCGCCATTAAAATCTCTAAATAAAACGAGAAAACTCAGTAAAATAAGCGTGATTAATGGAATGGTAATGGATAATGCACCATTTGCTTCTAAAGGATTGTGTGAACCACTACCTAGAACGCCACCCACTGAAAAGAAAGTACCTAATGCTAAAAGTGAAATACCTATTTTAGGTAATAATTGAAATTTCTTTTTACTTTCATACATACGAATCATTTCATGTGCTGTAATCAATACAAAGAGTGACATCACAACTTGAAAAAGCTCAAGAAAAATCTCGATGCTCACGATAGGTATTAAAATAGCAGCAAGTACAATGCCAGTGATCAAACGATCTTTCATGATGATAATCCTCCAAATCGACGGTGTCTTTTTTGATAATTCTTGATAGCTTTAATAAGTTGTTTTTCGTTAAATGCTGGCCAGTGCACTTTGGTAAAGTAGAACTCTGCGTAAGCGACTTGCCATAGTAAAAAGTTAGACAATCTCATCTCACCACTTGTGCGGATGAGAAGATCAACAGGTTCTTTAACCATAAGTGCTTTTTCTAAAGAGTCTTTAGTGAGTGGCTTTTCAGCTTTTTCGTAAGCCGTTAATAGTTCATCATATGCACCATAATCAATGCATACGGTTAACTCAAAACCTTGATTTGCTTTTGTTTTTTCTTCTATTTCTTCCATTACTTCTAAAAGTTCTTTTGAAAAATGATCTCTTCGTCCAGCAAATGTGATTTTATACGTTATATCTGAGATGCGATGCTTATTTTCATGATACATCTCAATCGGTTTTGTCATCAAGTAATTAACTTCATCAGCTGGTCGTTTCCAGTTTTCTGTAGAAAACGCATAAACTGATAGCTTTTTGATGCCTAATTTTTCAGCTGCTTTAGCAACTGTAAATAAGTTTCTCCCACCCATATAATGACCAAATGATCGTGGTTGACCCATCTTTTTTGCCCAACGCCCATTACCATCTAAGATGATAGCGACATGATTTGGAATGTTTGATAATTTCATGGATTTAGCCAAAAGACATTTCACCTCGTATCATAAATATAAAAACTTCTACCTTTCATCATTATACATGATTTTTATGAATCTTGGGTAGCGAAAACACTGTTTTACATATTTGAATCATGTTTATCCTCAAAGAAAAAACTGCACACCCTAAGGCATGCAGCATGTCATTAAATTTTAAGTAAATCCTCAGATTTCAATTTGATTTCTTCATCCACTTTTTTAACAAATGTGTCGGTTAAATCTTGAACATCTTGAAGATAGCCTTTTTCATCA